>JBFHIN010000181.1:0-4779 GCA_041596415.1 Crocinitomicaceae bacterium
ACACGTTCATTTTGATTAAACTTAGAATGATAAACACCCACTTGTTCTCCAAAATAGGAGGAAAGACGTTGTATCAATTGGGTTGTTAAGGCAATTTCAGGTAACAAATAAAGCACCTGTTTACCGTGATCAAGTTGCTCTTGTATGAGCTGCACATAGATCTCAGTTTTTCCTGAACCTGTTACTCCGTGTAAAAGCGTAGCGGTGTGTTTTTCGAAACTTGCTTTTATTTCCTCCAAAGCAACGTGTTGGTCTTCTGAAAGTGCTTTGAAGGATTTATAATCTTCCTGATGATCATTAAAGCGGGATACTTCGATCTTTTCCAAGGAGATAATGTTTTTTTTTGCCAGCGTTTGAAGGGTTGAGTTGGAAACACCATTATTCACCATCGTTTTTTTCAACACCGGCTCAATGGAATTATTGTGAAAATTTCCTTCTTTCAATAACTGTAATAAACAATCCACTTGTGTTTCCTTACCTTTTTTCGATTCAAGTTCCTGAAGCAACATGCTCATGTTTTCTTCGATCAAGTAATCGGGGTTAAGCAATACGAAGGTCTGCGTTTTAGGAACGAATTTCTCATTGAGTTCCTCGACGCTTATAATTACTTTCTTGTCGATCATTTTTTTAATGATCGGTTGTACTGTTTTAATTCCCAGTAGCTCTGAAAGTTCTTTAAGATCAAGACTTTCTCTTATTTTAAGTGTTTCCAGAATTTCCTGTTCTCTTTCGTCCAAACGATCTGTATTATTGTCGAAATCAGGGTGAATGACAATTTTTGTTTCGCTGGCCAATTTCAAGTTAGAGGGCAAAGCAGCATTCATTACCTCTCCAATAGCTGCCATATAATAATGAGAGATCCATTTCCAGAATTGGTATTGCTCAATGGTAATAATTGGCTCATCATCCAGCACCATTTCCAGAAATTTTGCTTGGTAATTAAGTGGTGCTTCTTCTGTGATTTTACTAACGATTCCTGTCAGTAATTTAGATTTTCCGAAAGGAACAATAACTCTACCCCCGACAATTACGGCGTCGTTCATTTCAAAAGGAACACGATAGGTGAATTCCTTGTGCACCGGTATGGGTAAAATTACATGGACAAAAAAGGTTTTCCTTTCAGACATGTACTAAAGGTACAAACAATAAGAATTTTGGAAAGTTTTTCCGTGTGAAATTAATTACAAGTATACGATGTTGTTAAATCTCCAGGATGCTGAGAACAAAAAGACAAACCACCAGTAATCGGACCAGTACATAATTCAGCAACCGATTTCTGTGTCATCATACGTAGACTTGAATTGGACGGATTGATAAAAAACTTCTCAATTTTGTAGGTCATACGCGAGGAGAAAATTCCGATAACTCTATGGTTGTTGGTAGCAGAAAGATTGGTAAATGTCGGTTTGTTCTGCGCCAGGGATGAGCTTGGTTGATTTACGGTCATGTAATTATACAAGTCTTGCGAGCCACCAGTTACGATTACTTCAACCGAATGCATTCTTCTTCTGTTGATCGCAGGATTGTTAGTTACGTTTGCCAGCATTAACTCGTAAAATTGCTTCCCATTTACAGTAAATGTTTTTGTTCCTCCCGGATTCACATCCGATTCACCCAAATTCCATTTGTAGGAAGAATGCGTTGTGTCGTTAGAACTCGTAATGATCTCTTTGAAATTCACTTTTAAGGACGTGTTAATTACGTATGAGTTCCCAACTGTGATGGCAATTCCTTTCTGTGCATAACTTCCCGGGTCGTCTGCAAAGTCGAAACGGAAGGATTGATTGTCGGCCGAAGTGGCAAGACCTGATACAATTGATGTTTGTCCTTCTACTTCAAAAAGTCCATTGTTTACGGAAACATTCAATTTGTATATTGCATTTGCATCTAAAGGTGAAGACGAACTTGTTTTGAAGTAATATAATTTTTGTGTTGGCGCGTAGAAAACACCATTCGTTTCTTTATTATTAACTAATGTGTCTTTTAACACCCATTGTTTTGTTTGTGTTCCGTTCACATATTCAGTAACTGTTGCTGTAACTTGTTTGAAGTAACTTGAGTCAGGGATTTGTGCAATTTGTAGTGAATTACCCGGTCCAATAAATGCACGATTGATCTTGATGTAATGAATAGAGTCCGATTTATCCAATAAACCATATATGACTGCGGTTTCTTCGAAGTCGCCAAGAATATCAATGTCCTCACTACAGGAAGTGAACAAACTACCGAAAAGGAATAAAAGAGCAAATAAAGAGATAAGGGTTTTCATAAGTTTTTGTCTAGTTTTCAAATATAAACAAAATATGTTGGCAGTGTAAACCATTCAATAAATGATTTACCGAGCTGAATCAATCGTTAATCTTTAACCTTGTTCATTCCCATTAAGCGGATCATCCAATTTGGTAGGTTCTTCCCAGGTTTCTTGTTCTCCAGATTGATATACCAATTCCATTTTTTCATAATTGGAACCTTGTGTGTTTCAACAAATTCTATCCAAGTTCCATCTGGGTCTTCGATATACGAAAAACGACCTCCAGCTTCGCCCATGTCAAAAGTGTTACCACTGTCAACGGTAAACGGAAATCCTTTTTGTTCGCACTCTTTTTTCAACGCTTCCATGCCTTGAACATCAAAACATAGATGAATAAAGCCCCAGTCTCCCCAAAAGCGGTTTTCGAATATTTTTTTGCAATCAGTTCTATCCATTGATTGGATCAATTCAATTTCAGAAGGGCCTAACAAATTGGAAAATGGTCCCTTTCTGCCTTGGCTATGTGTAAGTAATACGCGTCTGAACTTTCCTTCGCCGCCATTTAGTGCTCTCAAATCCTCGAAAGTTCCTGTTTCGTCATAAACTACGACGTCATAGTTAAGGATGTCTTTATAAACCGTCAAGGCTTTGTCAATGTCGCTTACACCAATTGTGGCGCCGGCAACACCACCACACTGAGATGGAAATTTAGTATTTGAAAAGTATCCTCTTCCTTCCACGATCTGAAAAATATTACCATTCGGATCTTTCACAAAAAAGGTCTTTTTCCCATTTGGATCGACAGTTAATTCTCCCAAAATTTCTGCTCCATTGTTTTTAAAATAAGCAAAACTCGCTTCAACATTGCGCGATTTAATCTTGCAAACATATAGACCGTAATCTCCAGTTTTAATCTCAAAATTAGCTTTCTCAGTAGGTCTGCTGGTGAATTGCCAAATTTCAAAACCACCTCCACCTTCCATGCTGAGGGCCAAAGTTGCTGTTCTTGAATGAACAACACCACCTGTATATCTGGTCATTAGAGGTGCTTCAGCAGCTTCTTCAAAAACTTTAACATTTACACCGAAAAATTTTCGATACCATTTCCAACTTTCAGCTACACTAGGAACACCAATTCCCATTTGTTGAATTCCGCAAATTATTTTTTCCATATACATTAGGTGAGGGGGACAAAGATAGAAAATGAATCTGATTAACGAATTGCCCTTTCGTTAAAAAGCACGTAGCCAAAGCTTACTTGAAAGGCTAAAGGATTGACCTGTTTTGGAAAATAGTTCATTGTAAATCTAAGGGGACCAACAAACGAGTGATAGATCAAGCTAGACGATGCCATGAATGTGTCACCTTTAAAGGGCTTAGAATAAGCCGGTGAACCATCTTCGTTCTTTAAAAGTGCGATAAATGGCTGAAAATAATATCCGTCGAAGCGAATATCAATTGATTTTTTAATAGTAAAAACAGCGTTTATTCCGCCTCCAACGTATTGAGGTGAACGGTATTCCGGGAGAAAATATGTTTCAGCGTCCGGGATTGGAGCAAAGGAGGTTAAGGCAAGCAAAGTTGCTGTATAATTGGAGAAGAGCGACTGGCTGTTGAAAACCCCTTTTCCAGAAATCCCAAAATGAAAATGAGGTCGATCTATCAAATAGCTTTTAAATTCCGCGTTGAGATTGATCCATGCATGATCGTGCTCGCGAATTGTGTCAAGTATTGATGTAGAACCCGGAGTTGTGCGTTCATGTCCGTTTACGTATCTCACTTTGAATTTAAAAAAATGTCCGGAGGTAGAAAATTGTTTGCGATTCAATGAATTTTGCTCGAATTCCCAACTCACCGACCCTCCGTCAAATGTTGTGATATCGGAGGTATCCTTATTCGTAAATTTGTCGTTTTGGTAATAGTCATCTTCCAAAGAGAAAAATCGAAGATCAATGCTACTTTTGGTTGTGTTTCCTATTGGGTGAATCAACTTTGTACCGTAGTAAAGTTCATTTTGAATCAAAAAAGAAGGTTTTACATCCTCAAAAAACGTAGCGAAACTTCTGAAATAATCCCAGCGATTCATCACAAAATAGGTGGAAGATTTTATCGGTAAAATAGTTGGAACATCCAGATTATAGGCAACTTTGGCAGATCCATAGAACTTACCAAAATAGGAGGATGCCTCAACGCTAGAGGCCAATTTTCGGATGTGTCTGTAGGTTAGTCCAATAAATCCAGTATTCACGGCACGCGATGAAAAGTGACCACCTACCTCGAGTTTGAAGTCTTTAGCTTTTCGGATTTCAAGGAACAGATTATAAGTACTATCAGCTTTTAAATTCATCAAGGGATACATGAAATCTATTTGTTGGGTAGCATACAAGCGGTAATACCTTTTCTCCAAGGTTTCTATATCAATCGATTCATTTTTTTTGGTGTTAAGCAATGAATTTCTGACATAACCAATGTCTTTTCTCTTTAAAGTATTGGTAGAGACTGAAGATATTATCACTTGTGTTTTTGAT
>JBFHIN010000182.1:0-4750 GCA_041596415.1 Crocinitomicaceae bacterium
CGAGTTTGTGAATTGAATAAAAAAGGTATTTACCATATTTGTGGACCGGAAACAATGTCTATCTATGATCTTGTTATTCGAATTGGAAAATATTTTGACTTGAATACGGATAAAATTGACCCCATTAAAAGCGATACGCTAAATCAAGCCGCAAAGCGTCCTCCGAAAACTGGATTTAATATTTCTAAAGCCAAGAATGAGCTGGGCTATAAGCCGAAAACCATTGAAGAAACCTTAGGTTTATTATAAGCTTGTAGATTAGCCTGTTAAAAAGAAATAGTTATATTCGTGCAAAATCGAACGAAACTATGACGAAAAATGAATCTTCTGGCTGGGGATCCAGAGTAGGTTTAATACTTGCTATGGCGGGTAATGCCGTTGGACTCGGTAACTTTTTGCGTTTTCCGGTTCAGGCAGTGGAAAATGGCGGTGGAGCTTTCATGATACCTTATTTAGTATGTTTTCTATTGATGGGTATTCCTTTACTCTGGATAGAATGGGCTAGTGGTCGTTATGGGGGCAGTTTAGGGAACCACTCCACGCCTTTCATTTTCGATTCAATGAACAAACGTAAAATGTGGAAATACATTGGTGTGTTCGGGATATTTACAAACATAGCTGTGGCAGCTTACTATTGTTATATCGAGTCGTGGACAATGTCTTACGTTTATCATTCAGTTATTGGTACCTTCAATGGAATGAACCAGGAACAGGTTAGCCAATTCTTTGCAGATTATACCACTGTTGGAGTTAGTACAACCGGTATTCCGTATGAGTCGGTAATTTTCTATGTCGTTTGTTTAGCATTGAATACTTGGATTCTTTCTAAAGGTCTCGAAGGGGTGGAGAAAGTTGCCAAAATTGGCGTTCCCTTGTTATTGCTTTTTGGAGCTTTTTTAGCTGTTAAAGGACTGACCTTAGGAACATCAGGGGCAAGCTCTGCAGTCCCAGACGCCAATGCTTTTGATGGGATAAACTTCTTATGGACACCGCAGTTTTCTTCATTAGCCGATCCAAAAGTTTGGTTGGCAGCGGCAGGACAGATCTTTTTTACGCTATCTCTTGGAATGGGAACAATTCACTGTTATTCGTCATACTTGAAGAAAAGAGATGACGTGGCACTTAATTCATTGTCAGCAGGATTCACCAACGAATTTGTAGAAGTTGTATTGGGGTCATTAATCGTTGTACCCATTGCTGCAGGTTATTTAGGGCTTGACTGGGTGATCAATAACGCAGGTTTTGGTATGGCTTTTCAAACGATGCCTTTCCTTTTTGAAAAATGGGGAGAAATCATCGGAACAGTCGCTGGAGTCTTTTGGTTTGGGTTGCTTTTCTTTGCGGGAATCACATCTTCTTTGGCTATGGGAACTCCGTGGATGGGCTTTATGCAGGATGAATTTAAATGGAATCGTAAAAAAGGAGCTTGGTCATTTGGTTTGATCACATTAATACTTGGGCTTCCAACAGTGTTCTTTTTCAATAAAGGTGTTTTTGATGAATACGACTATTGGGCAGGAACGGTGTCTTTAGTGGTTTTTGCATTGGCTGAAATTATTTTGTTTGCATGGGTTTTTGGTATGACTCGTGGATGGGAAGAAATTACAGCAGGAGCGGATGTAAAATTACCTACGATTTACAAACCGATAATAAAGTATGTTACGCCTGTTATATTGCTTGCTGTTTTCATTGGTGCCCTTATAACGCCTAAAAACAATGATTGGATCGGTGCGTTTAAGAATGGTTGGGAGCTTGACAATGGAAGCGTACTGGCTAAAATCACGAATAGTGATATAAAAGCAAATAAGGAATTCTTCTCAGATCATAAGGAGTTCGATTTAGAAAAGGGAGTTGTAACGGCGATTGATACAGTAGAAAATAAAGACAATACAAAATCCGTTATAGTAGAGGTGAGTAATGAGCAAACTTTTTATAAGAATGCGCATGGTGTTATTCGACCTACGAAAAAGAGAAAGATCCTCGAAAATTTGGGTAAGGACTTCGAGTTTATCGATGATTCACTGGCAGTAGCAAAAACGTATTCTTTTTCTCTTGATAATGAATTAAAGGTCAAAAAAGGTGACGAATTGAAAATGGGTGATACATTAGCAATGGGTAGCTTTACCAATAATTCATTCTATATAACACTAGGAAGATTATTACTACTTAGTTTATTTTTATTCATTAGTGTCTTAGTATATAAGGCCGGAAAAAATAAAATGACATAACATGAATACAGCGGCATTATTTACAATGATCATCACGCAAGGAATCGTGACTTTTTTCATGGTCAGCTTTTTTTATAAAGTTTTGAGGGCGCCTAAAAGAAAGGAACCAGATTCATTTTCGGACAATGACGAAGCCTAATATTATTCTTTAATGGCAGGCAAGCAAGATAATTTCTTTGTTTCTAACAGAAGCAAGCGAGGAGTTTTGCTGCTGTTATTGATTATTCTTTTGATAAGTTTTACTCCCAGATTCCTGATTTACCTTAAAGGTAAAAATGAGTATGTGTTAACATCTGAACAGTTGGACCGTCTTGAGGAGCAAAAAACGAACTTTGCCAATAAAAGGACGAAAAAAAACCGTAAAGAATATGCGAAAAAGAAGTTCAAGGCTCCAAGTGCGAAATTTGATCCAAACGACTATTCAAAAGAAGAATGGATGAAATTAGGTTTGAGTCAGAAACAAGCCGAGGTCGTCTTAAAGTTTACGCGCTATGGCATATACTCCAATGAACAACTCAAGAAAATTGTCGTAATTCCGGAATCCTTGTATAATTTGATCAAAGATTCGACGTACTATCCTGAGAAATCAGTTAAGTATATCCCTGCTTTAGATAGCAAGAAAAGAATTCGTCCAAAAGTGGAATTAAACAATGCTACTACAGAGGATCTTGAAACCATTCCGGGTATTGGAAGTTTTTACGCTTCAAATATTGCCAAATACCGCGATCAACTTGGTGGCTTTTTCAAAAAAGAACAATTGATGGAAGTTTGGAAATTGGATATAGATAAATATTCAGCCATTGAAGAATTTGTGAGTGTTGATGGCACCAAGGTCCAAAAGCTGAATATCAATGTTGCCGATGTCAATGAACTTAAGACCCATCCCTATATTTCTTGGAAAGTCGCTAACTCGATTGTAAAAATGCGTCAGCAGAAAGGGGAATACAAATCATTGAATGAAATAAAAGAATCTGTATTAATTGATCAAGAATTGTTTGATAAATTAATTCCGTATTTATCTTTGTAACATGACACTAGAAGACCGATTGAAGAGCACTATCAGAGACGTGCCTAATTTCCCGAAAGAAGGGATTATTTTTAAGGATATTTCAACAATCATGTTGGACGCCGAATTGTCGAATGATGTTACCAACGCACTTCACGAGCAATTTAAAGATCAAGGAATCGAGGCAATCGCAGGAATAGAAAGTAGAGGCTTCTTGTTCGGTTTCCCTTTAGCCATGAAACTTGGTGTACCCTTTATTCTGATCAGAAAAGAAGGAAAACTACCGTATAAAAAGGTTTCTTATGCCTATGAATTAGAGTATGGACGCTCTACGATCGAAATGCACACGGATGCAATTACTGAGGGCCAGCGCGTTTTAATACATGACGATTTATTGGCTACAGGTGGCTCGGCGGCGGCGGCGGCGCAGCTTATCGAAAACTGCGGAGGTCACGTTGCAGGTTTTAATTTCTTGGTATCTCTTGACTTTTTAAACGGGGAGGACAAACTCAGGAAATATTCAGACAATATTACTAACTTAGTGCGCTTTTAACGTGGAAACAATAAGCAATTACACAGAATCAACCAAAAAAATGAATTTCGACTATAACGAAAACCAGAAAATGATCGCTCAAATGGTTCGCGATTTTGCTGAAAAAGAAATCCGACCAAACATGATGCATTGGGATCGAGAAGAGATCTTCCCAGTAGAAACCATGAAAAAAATGGGTGAGATGGGCTTGTTAGGCATCTATATACCTGAAGAATATGGAGGTTCAGGTTTCAGTTATTATGAATACGTAACGGCTTTAATCGAACTTGGAAAAGTATGTGGAGGAGTAGGATTAAGCGTTGCAGCGCATAATTCACTTTGCACCGGACATATATATTATCATGGTACAGAAGAACAAAAAAGAAAGTATTTACCAAAGTTGGCAAGTGGTGAATGGATCGGTGCGTGGGGGCTTACAGAGCCTAATACAGGTTCAGATGCTATGCGCATGAAGACTGTTGCAAAGAAGGAAGGTGAATATTGGGTGATCAACGGTGCAAAAAACTGGATCACACATGGTCTTTCTGGTGATGTTGCAGTTGTTTTGGTGCGAACAGGTGACTTATTGGATAGTAACGGAATTACGGCATTCATTATAGAAAAAGGTACACCAGGATTTTCTGCAGTTAAAATCAAAGATAAATTCGGTGTTAGAGCAAGTGAAACTGCTGAGCTTATCTTCGATAATGTAAGGGTGCACGAAAGTCAAGTAATCGGCGAAGTAGGCTACGGTTTCAAACAGGCGATGCAAGTTTTAGATGGTGGTCGTATTTCCATTGCGGCATTAAGTTGTGGAGTTGCAAGAGGTGCTTTTGAAGCAGCGGTTAAATACTCGAAAGAACGAGAACAATTCGGTCAACCAATATCAAATTTTCAAGCGATTGCTTTTAAATTAGCGGATATGGCAACTGAGCTCGAGGCAGCTGAACTTTTAACATTTCAAGCGGCTTACCTAAAGAACAA
>JBFHIN010000183.1:0-4664 GCA_041596415.1 Crocinitomicaceae bacterium
GCTTATAACAACATGAGCACTTCGTCTTCAGCGGATTTCCTTGAACATTTGGGTCAAACTAACCCGTTTCCATTCATGATCGAAGTTGATCGTGCTGAGGGTATCTATATCTACGATAAATCAGGAAAACCTTACATGGATATGATTGCGGGCGTTGCCGTGAACAATGTTGGTCATCGCCATCCGCACGTAATCAACGCGATTCAAAAACAATTGGATCGTTACTTGCACGTGATGGTTTATGGTGAGTTTATTCAAGAACCGACCAATTTACTTGCTAATCGACTTGTTTCTTCTTTGCCTAGGCACTTAAACTGCGTTTATACCGTAAACTCTGGAACCGAAGCCAATGAAGCTGCCTTGAAATTAGCAAAACGCGTTACGGGAAGAACAGAATTAATTTCCTTCAGAGGATCTTATCACGGAAGTACGCATGGCTCAATGAGCGTTTCAGGAAATGAAATCAAAAAACAAGCTTTTCGTCCTTTGTTGCCAGACGTTAGATTTCTACAATTCAACCAAATTTCTGACCTTGAAAAAATCACTGCAAAAACAGCAGGAGTGATCATCGAAACGGTGCAAGGCGACGCCGGCGTTAGAGTTCCTTCACAAGAATTCATGAACGCTTTAAGAAAAAAATGTGACGAAACCGGCGTGCTTTTAATTTTTGACGAGATCCAATGTGGAATGGGTAGGACTGGAAAACTTTTTGCCTTTGAACATTTCGGAATCTATCCCGATATTCTAACTTTGGGTAAAGCACTGGGCGGAGGATTGCCTATTGGAGCTTTGGTATCTTCAAAGGACAACTTAGATCAATTCACCTTCGATCCCATGCTGGGACATATAACTACTTTTGGTGGAAATCCGGTAATTTGTGCAGCAGCCAATGCATGCTTAGAAGTGATGGAAAAGGAAATCGATCTCAATGAAGTCGATCGCCTTGGAACACTCTTGCAAAGTAAAATTGATGCTCATCCAGAAATAAAGGAAAGTCGCCGGATTGGAATGATGTTCGCCTTCGATATGGAATCTTTTGAAAGGGTTGAAAAAGTAGTTAAAAGGTGTTTGGAAAAAGGACTGATTAGTTTTTGGTTTCTTTCTCATCCGTATTCGTTCCGATTATCGCCACCACTCAACATCACAGAAGAAGAAATAAATAAAGCTGCAGATATAATTCTTCAATCCATAAACGAAACTGTTTAGAAGCTTTTTATTGTTTGATTACCGTCGGTATTTCTTCTCCTTTTGGAATAAATTGCAAGGAACTTGTGTTTACACAATGACGCGTATTTTTATCCGTGAATCCTTCACCAAGAAATACATGTCCCAAATGTCCCTGACAGTTAGTACAAATAATTTCAACTCTTCTACCATCAGCGTCTAGTTTTCTAGTGACCGCTCCTGTTATTTCCTGATCAAAACTAGGCCAACCACAATGGGACTCAAATTTGTCGCTTGAATGATATAAAGGATTGTTGCATTGGCGACAGATATACACACCCTCGTCCGTTTTATTGTAGTAATCTCCAGTAAATGGTCTGTCAGTTCCCTTGTTCAGAATGACATACTTTTCTTGAGTATTCAATGTGTTGTAAGCACCGCTTTCTTCCCCTCTTCGTGATTGCTCAGGTTCGCTCTGGGCACTACAAGAATTGAACGACAACAGTAATACACAACACAAAAGATAGTTCATTTTATTTCGCATACTTATACTTTTCTTTGATTTATTTAGAACGTATCACCTCCGGTAGGTTGTTCTTTTTATCCTCCGTAAAAAATTGCAATGCACTTTCATTAATACAGTGCCGAACATTCTTTTTGGTAAATCCTTCACCGTAAAAAATATGCCCCAAATGTCCTTTGCAATTGGCACAAATAATCTCAGTTGCACTACTTCTAGTATCAGGTTGAAGAATCACACCTTCATCGAGTACATCATCAAAACTGGGCCATCCTGTACCTGAATCAAATTTATCCGATGAACTGTATAATGGATTGTTACACCGCTTACATAAGTACACACCCGATAACTTCATTTCGTGATAATTACCTGTAAATGCAGGGTCAGTTCCACCTCTAAGCATCACCTGTTGTTCCCATTCCGTGAGATCATTGTACTTTACTGAATAGTCAGGACCAAAAACTTTTTGAGAAACATCTACTCTCTGTGCCTTACAAGACATCAATGACATCAACAATACTAAAAAGAAACTGCTTTTCATTACCCCAGTTTCTAGATCAACGTAAATTTATAGGGCTTTAGTTTAATTCTCTCTTGTCTTTAAGATTTCTTAACAGCTCATCACTCGCTGAATAAACTGCCGACAGTTGTTCGTCTGAAATGCAATAAGGAGGATTAAAAAAATAAATATTCCCTAAGGGTCTGAGGAGAATTCCCCGTTCGATGAAAAAGTTATAAACCTCATCTCGAATGCTCGAAAAATAACCGGAACCTTCTCCTGTTTCAATTTCTATAGCCAGAATTGTTCCAAGTTGTCGCACCTCTTTGACCATTTGGTTTTCTGTGATACTATCAGCATAAACTTTATGTCGAGAAGTGATTCTCTGAATATTCTGTAGTGTTTCATCTCGTTCAAAAATATCCAAACTTGCACATGCAGCTGCACAAGCCAGCGCATTCCCAGTAAATGAATGACCGTGTAAAAGCGCTTTTAATCTGTCTTCAGATAAAAAAGCATCGAATATTTCTTGCGTACTTACGGTGAGACCAAGAGGTAACACCCCACCTGTTAAACCTTTGCTGAGACAAACAATGTCCGGAATATTATTACAATGTTCCATGGCAAACAGCTTCCCAGTTCTTCCCCATGCAGTCATGACTTCATCGAAAATAACCAACACACCGTGCTTTTTTGCCAATCCCGTTAATTCATCAAGAAATTCAGCTGAATACATCCGCATACCACTAGACCCCTGTATCAGAGGTTCGATAATCATACCGGCAAACTCACCTGTTTGAAACAAGCTCTCCGCTTTGTTTAAGATATTGGCCTCGTTCTTTTTATCCGGAAATTCAATGAAATCTACATCAAAGAAAAAATGTTCAAACGGTTCATTGAAATACCCACGTTGACCCACTGACATTGCCCCGAACGTATCCCCGTGGTACGCACCTTCCATAGCAAGAATTCTCTTTTTCTCAAGTCTGTTTTTATTGGACCAATATTGAAAAGCCATCTTAATTGCTACTTCCACAGAAGTTGAACCATCGTCTGAGAAAAATACCTTTTGAAAATTGTTTGGAAGTTTTTTAATGATCCTTTCCGAAAGCTCAATTGCCTTTTCGTGCGTGGCACCTGCAAAAATACAATGATCAACTTTTATAAATTGGTCATTGATCGCTTTTCTAATATGTTCATTGGCATGTCCGTGAACATTCACCCACCAGCTCGAATTGACGTCCAAATAGGATTTTCCATCTTCACTATAAAGCACCGCATCTTTGGCTCTGGTAATAACAAGTGGATCAGGAGCAATTGCCATCTGCGTGAACGGGTGCCACACGTACGACTTGTCTTTTTCTAATAAACTATCCATTTATGTAAAAAGGTGTTTGTCTCAATAAATCTGCTTGTTCTTTTATAAAACTTTCATTTACTTCATCCACCAAAGGTATTCTAATGATCTTAGGAATTCCAGAATGTTTTTCGATGATACTTTCGGTTGCTTTATTTTCGTCTCCCACATAAACTAAACCTACAATATTGATATGGCGTTGTTTTAGTAATTCAATGGTCAGGAGCGTATGATTTATACTTCCTAAATAATGCCGGGAAACAATTATAACGGGAAGTTCTTTATTTTCTACCCAATCAGCATATACTACACCATTTTCATTCAAAGGGACCATAATTCCTCCTGCACCTTCAACGATCAAGGTTTTCTCTGTTGCTGGTATTCGGATCGAATCAACGCTTATTTCAACATTATCTAACGCCGCAGCTGCGTGTGGAGACATTGGCTCATTTAGGCGATAAGCTTCTTGGAGAATCGAAATTTCGTCCGTTGTCCATCGCTGAACTTTCATCGTATCCGAGTTATCAAGGTCACCCGCTTGAACAGGCTTCCAATAAGCACCTTCAAAAGCTTGTACAAAAATGGCACTTACTACAGTTTTCCCAACGTCGGTGCCGATTCCACTAATAAAATATTTTTTATTCATCTAAGTTTATTACGATCTCAGTTGTGCACCAAGTTCTTTTTCTAGTGAGCTTTTTATTTTTTCCATAAAGCCATCTACCTGAATATCCTTCAAGGTTTGCTCCGGATCTTGGAACAAGAAAGAAACGGCATAAGATTTCTTACCTTCTTCTAAATTTTTACCTTCATAAACATCGAACAATCCAATTTCCTTCAATAGTTTATTGTTGGATTTACGTGCTACTTCTTCTATTTGTCCAAAAGTTGTTGCTTTATCCAACAAAAGTGAAAAATCTCGTCTTACGGCAAATGTTTTTGGAAGTTCAGTGAACTTTACTTTTACCATTTTCAGGCTTTCGATCAATGCGTCCCAGTCCAAATCAGCAACAAAAACATCTTGCTTAATACCAAAATGTTTTTTCAATGGGCCGCCAATCCATCCCATTTCACCAATCGATCGTTTTAGAATTTTAAGCTCAACCCCATCGCTCAACAGTGAA
>JBFHIN010000184.1:0-4661 GCA_041596415.1 Crocinitomicaceae bacterium
GAGATAGTTTGCCCAACCTTTAAATGCAAAATACTGTTAGCAAACTCATTAGGGTTTCCGATACCGTATATACAAGATACAGAAGCAACGACCAACACATCTTTTCTTCCAGAAAGTAGCGAAGAGGTTGCTGATAGTCGCAATTTTTCTATTTCATCATTGATCTGAAGATCCTTTTCAATGTATGTACCTGTCACGGGCATGTACGCTTCAGGTTGATAATAATCGTAGTAAGACACAAAATATTCTACAGCATTCTCCGGAAAAAACTGCTTGAATTCTCCGTAAAGCTGAGCGGCTAGTGTTTTATTATGTGATAGAACCAGTGTCGGACGTTGAACCGAAGCCACAACATTAGCAACCGTAAATGTTTTACCGCTACCGGTTACCCCTAAAAGCGTCTGAAAAGGAATTCCTGTTTCTACCCCCTCAACAAGTTGTTGAATGGCAGAGGGCTGATCTCCGGTTGGCTTAAAGTCCGAAACGATTTGAAAATCCATTAAAAAATTTTTACAAATTTACGGAATATAAAGAACTCCCTTTGGCTTAAGCGGCTAAGTTTATATCTTTGATAACAATTTTTAAAAGTATTATTCCTTGATCTGGATTGCGTTTATTGTTTTGGTGTTTTTGCTCTTGGCACTCGACCTTGGTGTGTTGCACAAAAACAATGAGAAAGTTTCTATGAAAGAATCGCTGATCTGGACACTGTTTTGGGTGGGGATTGCATTATTATTCGGAGGTGCTATTTATTGGATCTATGATACGAATTTTATGAATATCAATCATAAGAATGTTTCACCCACTAAAGCGACAATTGATTATTATACCGGTTATGTCATAGAAGAGTCCTTGAGCTTGGATAACATTTTTGTGATGGCAATGATCTTCAAATTCTTCCGTATTGAATCGAAGTTCCAACACAACATTTTGATTTGGGGAATTATTGGTGCAGTTGTCTTTCGATTAATAATGATTTTATTGGGAACTGCGTTTGTTGATCAATTTGAATGGGCTATGTATATCTTTGGTGGGATTTTACTTTTCTCGGCCTTCAAGATGATCAAGGAAAGTGAACAAGATGAAGATTTTAAAGAGTCATTAGGAGTGCGTTTATTATCCAAGGTATATCCCATAGATTGGGAAGACAGATCCGGGCGTTACTTCGTCCGAAAAAATGGTAAATGGTACGCTACTTCTTTGATCGCCACGCTTGTTGTTATTGAATTTTCAGACATTCTTTTCGCTGTCGATTCTATTCCGGCCATATTTTCGATAACGACTGATTCATTCATTGTTTTCACTTCGAATATCTTTGCCATTTTGGGACTCAGAAATCTGTACTTCTTTCTCTCCAACATGATGGACCGCTTCGAGTACATGAAGTATTCTCTGGTTTTTATCCTGATGTTTGTCGGAATTAAAATGCTATTAATGCACGTCTTTGAAATTCCAGGTCCTATATCCTTGTTGGTTATTCTTATCGCCTTAAGTTTAGGTATCCTTTATTCTCTGCTTCATAAAGATAAAGAAAAGTAAGGCACCCTTACTTTGGATTTTCAAAAATGATCATTCCTGACCTTCTTGGTACTTCAATTTTTCTTGTTCTCTGATCCTTTTGTCGATAATATTGGAATATTCCAACGCTTCATTTTTTCCCTTCTCAATATAAGCACGTTGTATCCATTTCTGTGCTTCTGTTAAATTACCTAAAACTTCATAGCCCAAAGCCGCATTAAAAGCAGCCTTCGCTCTAATTTTAGATTTGGCGGATCTTTCATAAACTTCGGTCCATGTTTGAACGGCGCCTTCCCAATCTTTGGCCAAGGCTTGTCTTTCCCCACGCTGCATATCTCCTTTTTTACCTTTGTACATGTCGCGATGCTCCCAATAGTAAAGTGGGACAATGTTTTTTGCAAACTGCTTTCCGGTTATGTAACTAACATCAAATAAAGCATCATTCTTTTTGATCAGTTTGGACATGGCTTCCACAGGATTATTCGAGCGTTGGGTCCAGGTTTTTTTATAAGTGAAACGATCTTCATACAAAATTGTCTTTTTCTTTGGGTCGTATACTCTGAAACCTGCACGGGCTGTGGCAGTACCACGAACTTCAACCGTTGCGTTTGGATTACCGTTTAATACATTACCTACCGCATTAGCTGCCGTAGCTCCCGGATTTAAAATGTTGAAGTCGGTATCAAAAAACTCAAGAACCAGCAACGCTTGGACATTATTTACTTGGCATATGCTGTCCACAAATTCCCAACTCAAAGGAGCTCCAAAGGATAAACTTTTTTCGTCAGCGGCGTTGTAGGTTTGTTCAATGCGTTGTACTTCAAAGCGATTACTTGTAAGTAAAAGATCATTTAATCCACGTAAACATTCTTGAGTCAATTCTTTGTCTTGGGATGGTTTCTCTCCTGTCAATGCACCCTCTAAATTGCTTTTCTGTGTTGGAAGAGCACGATTAACAATTGCAATAGTTTGAATATCTTGTGCGACAGTGATCAAAGCAGGTCGTTTTACTTCTACACGCATATTTCTAATTCCTTTGCAGGATGATATCAATAAAGCCAAGGCCAGGGTAGAGAATAATTTTGTTTTCATAGTAGTAATAATAAGCAAAAAACGAGTATACACAAATCATTCCATCAATTTGAAATGAACTTTCGAATTTGTAAAAACCCAAAATTAAGTTTTCAAGCCTTATATTTGCCTAAAATTAAAGGTTGATGAAAATATACAACAACATACTCGAGACAATAGGAAATACGCCTTTGGTAAAGTTAAACAAACTAACCAAGGATGTTAAAGCAACTGTTTTAGCCAAGATAGAAACGACCAATCCAGGTAATTCGGTGAAGGACAGAATGGCTGTGAAAATGGTTGAAGATGCTGAAAAAGCTGGATTGATCAAGCCTGGAGGCACTATTATCGAAGGTACATCAGGAAATACAGGTATGGGACTGGCATTAGTTTGTATCATTAAAGGGTACAAATTGATTTGCGTACTAAACGATAAGCAGTCGAAAGAAAAAATGGATATTTTGCGTGCAGTTGGCGCAGAAGTGGTCGTTTGTCCTACAGCGGTTGAACCCTCTGATCCACGTTCGTATTACTCGGTTTCTAAAAGACTGGCGGAAGAAATTCCTAATTCATGGTACGTAAATCAATACGATAATTTGTCGAATCGTCAGGCGCATTACGAGCAGACGGGTCCTGAAATTTGGGAACAAACAGATGGCAAGATCACTCATTTTGTTGTTGGAGTAGGTACCGGGGGGACGATTTCAGGAGTTGGTAAATATTTGAAGGAGAAAAACCCAAACATCAAGATCTGGGGTATTGATACTTATGGTTCTGTGTTTAAAAAATACAAGGAAACAGGGATCTTCGATGAAAATGAGATATATCCTTACATCACCGAAGGAATTGGAGAGGATATTTTGCCTGCTAACGTAGATTTCGATGTGATCGATTATTTCGAAAAAGTTACGGATAAAGATGCAGCAGTTTACACAAGAAAATTGGCTAGAGAAGAAGGCGTTTTTGTGGGGAACTCTGCCGGAGCTGCGATAAAAGGAATTTTACAATTAAAAGACCAATTGAAAGAAGATGACGTGGTGGTGGTATTATTCCACGATCATGGAAGTCGCTATGTTGGAAAAATATTCAATGACGACTGGATGCGTGAACGCGGATTCCTTGACGAAGATTTGAAAACTGCAGGAGATCTTGTAGAAAAGCACAGCGATTCACCGTTGGTGACACTTTATGCTGAGGAATTAGTTTCACACGCAGTGGCTAAGATTAGAAAGTTCTCTATCTCTCAAATCCCTGTGTTGAAAGACGGTAAGTTTGCTGGTTCGGTAGACGACAGGCAATTATTCGAATTATTAGTTGATCATCCTGAATTAAAGGATGCGCCGATTTCGTCTATCATGGGCGAACCTTTTCCGACTGTTAAAGAAGGTACTTCAGTAGAGGAACTTTGTAAATTGATCGGAAAGAATAATTCAGCTGTTTTGGTTGAATTAAAGGATGGAAAGCATCATATCGTCACGCGTTACGATATCATTTCGGCAATGGCTTAATATGATCGCTGTTAAGGATCAGCTCGGAAGACAAATAATTTTAAAAAAGGAACCACGGAGGATTATATCTTTGGTTCCTTCTCAAACTGAATTACTTTTTGATTTAGGCTTGGATGAACGTGTGGTTGGAATAACCAAATTCTGCGTACATCCCAAAGAATGGCATCAAAATAAAATTAAGGTCGGGGGCACAAAAAAAGTCAATTTTAAAACAATTGCTGACTTGAATCCTGACCTGATCATAGCCAATAAGGAAGAAAATACACCGGAAATCATCGACCAATTGGAGAAATTATGTCCTGTCTACATCAGTGATGTAAATAGTTTTGATCAGGCCATTGAAATGATTGATTCGATTGGAAAGTTGACGGGTAAATCTCAAAAAGCCTTAGCGTTAGTCAATTCAATTACGAAGAGGTTTCTGCACTTTAAAGAAGTTAATCAAGAAAGAAAAGTAGTGTACTTCATCTGGAAGGATCCCTATTATGTTGTAGGGAAGCATACCTTCATCCATGACATGATTCAGCAAATAGGATATTCAAATCTTGAGCAAAGAAGTCGATA
>JBFHIN010000185.1:0-4647 GCA_041596415.1 Crocinitomicaceae bacterium
CAAGAAGCATTTTCGAAACTCAGACAATCCATATTGGATAATATTCCCGAAGGATTTGAAGAGCAAATGAGCTACGGTATGATCGGTTACGTAATCCCACATACGATATACGCACCGGGATATCATTGCAACCCGAAATTGCCATTACCGTTTATTAACATTGCCTCTCAGAAAAATTTCGTTGCCCTATATCACATGGGGCTATATGCCGATGAAGAACTCATGAAGTGGTTTTTGGCGGAGTATCCGAAGCACACAAAAGGGAAACTGGATATGGGCAAAAGCTGTGTGCGATTTAAGAAAATGGACGATATTCCATTCAAACTTATTGCAGCACTTGTTAAGAAGATGAGCGCTCAACAGTATATCGACATCTACGAAAAAAACTACAAGCCAAAAAAATAGGCTTTTATAAATTCATTTTTCTTGAAAATAATAGTGCAGATTAAGCCGCATGTTTTTTTGTCAGTCCCTTGGCTAAAAGGTAAATACCCACAAGTACCAATGGAATACTTAACATTTGTCCCGTGTTCAGCAGCCAATAATTGTCACGTTCAGTTTGTCCCAATTTGACAAATTCTACCAGGAATCTTGCGCCAAATATCAGCACTAAAAATGCTCCGAAAACAACACCCGGTTTTTTGTACAGATCACGTTTCCAATACAAAAACATAAGTACGCCAAATCCAATCAAATAACAAATGGCTTCATACAATTGGGCCGGATGACGCACAGGAATCGTACTCCACGAGCATACATACGGAGGAATACAGTCGTGATGCAAGAAACGGAATCCCCAGGGAACAGTGGTCACATCGCCAACCATTTCGTGATTTACCAAATTTCCCAAACGGATAAATGTACCACCGATAGCAATTGGCGCAGAAATTCGATCAAGGATCCACAAATAAGGCTTGTGGATCACTCGTTTCGAATAAATATATAAGGCAATCAGAATGGCGACAGCTGCGCCATGACTGGCAAGTCCACCTTCCCAAACTTTAAAAATATCTGCAGGATGAGAAAAATAGCCGCGATCAAGAATTACTCCGTCGGCATCGATCGTATCGAAATAAGGCCCGTAAAAGAGGACATGACCTAAACGAGCACCTATAATTGTTGCTAATACCATGTACAGCACCAATTTGTCCAATGAATTTTCATCCATTCCCTCTTTTTTGTACATGCGTTTGATCACGAAATAACCGATGATCAAGCCTGTTACAAACAATAAACCGTAAAGATTTGGAGTCTTATACCCGTCAAAAATCTCTGAACTAATGTCCCAATTGATCGCTAAATTCACTTCTTTTCTATATGCTGAAACTGCAATAAAGATAATGGTTTTTCTTTATGCGCTTGAAAAGGTAATTTTTCCGATCTACCTTTTTTGAAGATTAGATTACTCACTGTTTTTCCTTTTCTCAAAGCTCTTTGTTCATCTTCGGGCAAATTATAAACATGCTGGCATTCATCAGAACAACAATTCTGCATTGTATCCTTACAAGAATCACATTGAATGAACAACAAGTGACAAGCGTCATTGGCGCAGTTGGTGTGCGTGTCTGCCGGGTTACCACATTGATGACAAACAGCAATGATATCTTCACTGATTCGTTCCCCTCTTCGCTCATCGAACACAAAGTTCTTTCCGATAAACTTGTTCTCTAATCCTTTATCTTTACAATCATTGGCATATTTAATGATTCCGCCTTCCAGCTGGTGAACATTCTTAAAACCACGGTGCTTAAACCACGCAGATGCTTTTTCACAACGTATACCACCTGTACAATACATGACCAAATTCTTATCTTCATTACCTTTCAGGTAAGTATCTTCAATGAATGGCAATGATTCTCTGAAGGTATCCACATCAGGTAAAATAGCTCCTTTAAAATGACCAACTTCAGATTCGTAGTGATTCCTGAAATCGATAAGAATGGTATCAGGGTTATCGGTCAAGGCATTGAACTCTTCCGCTGTAAGGTGTTTTCCTTTATTGGTTACATCGAAAGATTCGTCCGATAAACCGTCGGCTAGGATCTTGTCTCTCACCTTGATTTTTAATTTCAAGAAAGGAAATTCAGCCTCGCCTTCGTCTACGGCAATGTTCAGACGAATGTCTTTTAAAAAATCAATTTCATACAATTCGCTACGGAATTGATCCAAATGATGTACAGGTACGGCGATCTGCGCGTTGATACCTTCAGTAGCCACGTACGTACGTCCTACTACATCTAATTTTGACCAGTTTTGAAATAAATGATCTCTGAATAATCGAGGATTAGCGATTTTAGCATATTGATAGAATGAGATCGTTACGAATTGATATCCGGACTCTCTTAATTTTGCCGCTAATTCCTCTTTACTTAATGTGTTCCACAGTTGCATGCTATGTCGTTTTAAATAAAAAAGTGCCGCGAAGATAAATGAATTTGGCGATATAAAAAAACACATGCCCTCATCTTGTTTCTCAGAATTGGTTATATTCGTTTGGATGAAAAGAGCCGCTTTAATACTTCTATTGGGTTTGCAATTTTTTCTTTCCGGATGCCCGGGAAGCCAGTACCAAAGTGCTTTACAAAAATTGCAGAAGAATAAAATGGATCTTCCAAACCCTAAACCAAGGTACTTTTCAGGCATACGCTTTCGTCTTTCAGAACTTTTTGAGGACAGCTACAATTCAGCCTACATTCTTAAAAAACAAGGATTAACTGAAGTTATTTACGAACTATCGCTTCATTTCAGTGTCGAGATTTTTTCTAGTACAGAGGCTTCGAACTATCAATTTTTTGAGGACAACGAACTAGACGATCTTGCTGCCTTACATCGATTTTATGTGCGTAAACGATCAGAATCCTTATCCGAGTCGCGAAGTTCTGTAAGAAGAAACTTACCAAAATCGGTTGGATTTAAAGGTTACTTGCAGGTTATCAACGGAAAAAGGTACAGCGGCGGACCCGAACAACGATATTTTTTAGCCAGTGTGAAGATCGACGACAAGATCGCAGTCTTCCAAATGATCGGTAAATCTGAAAACATGGCTTATCTGTATGACGATTTCCTTGAAATTTTAAATTCTATAGAGCGATGAACACGGATTCATTCCTTGAGTTATTAAAATATAAGTTGGAAAACGAATTGCCGGGTGAAGAATCTCATGTGAAAATGGCTCCTTTGAGTCGCCCGCTTACGAGTCTTGCCTTACAAGGAACGACTGAAATCCGCGATTCAGGAGTTGCCATCATTCTATACGAGGACTCTCCCAACGTCATCCATTGTGTCCTCATCCAACGTCAAACCTATGAAGGTTCGCACAGCGGACAGGTAAGTTTTCCGGGAGGAAAAAAGGAAAGCGGAGACATTACAACCGAATATACGGCCAGAAGAGAATGTTTTGAGGAGATTGGTATAGCCTTGAAAGAAACCGATCTTTTGGGCAGACTTACAAACGTATATATCCCTGTCAGTGGATTTTTAGTTGATCCCTATGTATACTATTATCAAGAGGCCTTGGAATTCAAACTCGATCCACGAGAGGTAGCAGAAGTTCTTTCGTTTCCTTTGTTATTGCTGAAAGATGAAAGTATTGTCAACTACATTGACATGGAGGTCGCCTACAATATCCACCTTAAAGACGTACCCTATTTTACCATCAACGACAAAGTAGTTTGGGGGGCAACAGCGATAATACTGAGTGAATTGAAGGATATTCTACTTTCTATGAATTAGAAACGGAATCTCGCAAAACCAAATGCTGCGGAGATACTGTTCGAATTTTTCGTGAAGAAGGTCAAAGCATCGTAAGAAGAAATCCCAACCTCATAGGCGCCATCCTTAATAATAAAGTTGACCCCTACCGGAATATTGCTTTTGTAAATTCCTCCGCCAAAATATCCCGCACTCAGTGCCACCCACTTCACCGGACGAATTTCTCCACCTACAGCAAAGACTGCATTTTGCAGACTTCCCGGATTATCGCTATTAAAAGGAGCTACAACGTCAACTCCAACTTTAGCCATATTTCCGATCTCAAGACTACCTCCTAATCTGAAGTCTGCCGCGTTTTTCAAAATGTAATCCTCTTGCCCTTGTAAAGAAAGAATTCCTCCATCACGTAGCAACTGATTCAAAGACTGAGTTACGTTATAATCAGACAATCCGTTTACGGAAACATTAGCCAGTAATGTATCATTCACTTTGTACACATTGCGCGTATATTTCACCTGTCCGATATTATTCACCGACGCTGCAACACGCAAACGATTAAATATCAATGCACTAACAGAAAGATCGATTCCATATCCATTACCCACAGCGGCCGGTAAAATTCCACCCTGTTTGGTGAAGTTCGATGGATTCAGGTTTGCAATACTACCGTAATCAATATCGAAACTAGGCGTGATAGATGAATACATAAACAATCCATTATCATTCGACTCCATATTGAACATCGCCATAGATTGGATAAATCTACCTCCTACTCCAGCATACAGCACAAACAGTGAATCCTTTCCGAATAATTTACGTCCATAACCGAAGTTATACGACCTGTTCCAAATTGCGCGAATTTCTGATCCTTTCGTGATGGTCCCAAGATTTAAGGGTGTAGATATTGTTCCCAAAATAACATTGTTCAATGTATCC
>JBFHIN010000186.1:0-4620 GCA_041596415.1 Crocinitomicaceae bacterium
CAGAGTATTGCTATTCTATATGAAAAAACTATTGATTCTACTTTTTCTGTCAGCCCTAGTTGTATCTTGTTCGCGTGAGACCAAAAAGCAGTTTGAGTTTGCCGGAGGCACTATCAGCATGGCACTAGATAATGAACCAAGTACCTTCATTGCTCGCGAAGTAACTGACTATTATTCTGCGACTGTCTTGAGTCAAGTAATGGAAGGGCTGGTAGCACTTGACCCAAATTCTTTGAAAATAAAACCTTTGATTGCTAAAAACTGGACCATCAGTGATGACGGGTTAACCTACACATTTACCATCAGAAACGACATCTATTTTCATCCTCATAACGTCTTTTCAGGTTTAAAAGACCGATTATTAACAACAGCAGATGTATTATATTCATTTGAATTAGCGTGTCGTAAAAACGATAAGGGAAATGCATCAAGTGCCTTTTCGATGCTCTTTCAAGACGGAGTAGAAGGTGCCAACGAATACTTTCAGGGAGCAACCAAAGAATTGAAAGGGATAACTATTTCTGACTCAACAGTATCTTTCAAACTGATCAAAAAGGACGATAATTTTCTCAACAAATTATCTGGTGTCGGCGCTTCCATCATTTCTGAAAAAATACATGCAAATGGTGCGGAGCTTGATATGATTGGTACGGGGCCATTTAAATTTAACGGATACAAAAAAGGTGCTCCAGGAAAAATGATTCTTACCAAGAATGAAAATTACTATCTAGTGGATAGTGAAGGAAACGCACTTCCCTATCTTGACAGCTTGGTGTTTATTGTGCAACCAAGAAAATTGGATCAACTGGACATGTTTGAAAATCATGAAACTGATCTTATTACGGGTTTACCAACCAGTCGAATTACAAAAATGCTGGAAGGAAGAATTAAAGATTTCAATTCTAAGCCGCCGCTTTTGGTTATGTACGACAATCCTTTGTTGATGACTAATTATTATTTCTTCAACATGACCGATCCGCGTTTTCAAAATGTTAAGGTGCGTCAGGCTTTTAATTATGCTATCGACAAAGAGAAAATTGGTCGTGAAGTTTTGCGCTATCAGTACTATGAACTTGGTTACTATGGTATTCTTCCTCCAATTGCTAAAATTTTCAAAGGATATGATTTCAATGGTGTAAAAGAAGCATCTTATTCCTATAATCCTGAAAAAGCAAGAAAGTTATTGGCCGAAGCAGGTTATCCTGACGGTAAAGGATTTGGCTCTGTGAATTTGCGTTTCAATATAGATGATATTCATTCTGCTGTTGCAGATGAATTTGCACAACAGATTTTTCAAGTTCTGAACATAAACGTTAACATAGACGGGTCAACATTCGAACAAAAATATACGGATGCCAGTTATTCCAGGGGAGATATTTTCAGAAGTGCTTGGGCGGGAGATTATCCCAACCCGGAAACATTCTTGGCCAACTTTTATGGCAAAAACGTCCCTGAATCTAAGGATGAACAGTCAAAGATCAACCAAGCGCGTTATGTAAACCCGCTTTTCGATCAGTTATTCGAACAAGCCAGGAACAGTGCAAAAAAGACAGATGCCATGGAATATTACGCCAAAGCTGAAAAAGTATTAATGCAAGACCCCCCGTTAATACCTTTATGGTATAGCGGTGATATTCAGATCGTTTATTCCAACGTGCGCAATTTACATTTTAATGCATTGAGCTTATTTAATTTTACTGAAGTCTATAAAAAAGAGTGGACAGAGGAGGAATACAGAAAGATCAGTAAACCATAAGACAGTCCCATGACAAAATTTATTTTAGGTGTACTTTTTACGCTTACATCGCTACTTACATTTGCCCAACCTTCACAAGTTGTAAGGGGAAAAGTATATGATGCTGAAACCAACTTCCCGCTTGTTGGTGCAAAAATCGAAGTTTTCACAACTGACACCACAAAACGTTACAGATCTATCACAGATGTAGAAGGATTATTCGAAATAAAAAATGTACCTATCGGAAAACATCAATTGCAAGTATCGTTGATGATGTATGATTCTAAAACAGTAACTATCGAGGTTAATTCGGGTAAAGAAACAGTTGTAAACATTCCACTACAAGAGAGTTTCCTAGAACAGGAAGAAGTGGTAGTTACAGCAAGAAAAAAGGGCGAAGTAATCAATGAACTAGCTACGGTATCGGCACAGCAATTTAGTGTGGAGGAGACCAATCGTTACCCTGGTTCTCGTATGGATCCGGCCAGAATGGCGTCAAACTTTGCCGGTGTTCAAGGGGCAGATGACTCTCGAAATGACATTGTAATTAGAGGTAATTCACCGTTAAGCGTAATCTGGAAAGTTGAAGGAATTGATATACCAAATCCGTCTCATTTTGCCATTGCCGGAAGCACAGGTGGTCCTGTTTCTGTTCTTAATAACAAAATTTTAGGGAATTCAGATTTTTTCATGAGTGCTTTTCCAGCAGAGTATGGTAATAGTACTTCGGGAGTCTTTGATTTGAAACTCAGAAACGGGAATTCCAACCGCCATGAATTTACAGGTCAATTTGGTTTCCTTGGAACCGAACTTTTGGCTGAAGGACCTATGGGTAAATCGAACCGTTCAAGTTATTTGGTCATGGGGCGATATTCAACATTGAGTATTTTTCAGCAATTGGGTATCCAATTAGGTACAGATGCCGTTCCGGTTTATGGAGATGCAGCCTTTAAGTTTAATTGGTCCCTGAAAAATGGTGGCGCCTTGTCTTTTTTCGGAATTGGTGGAAAAAGTGACATCAGCATATTGATCTCTGAACAAAAGACTTATAGTGAAGAACTATACGGAGAAGGAGACCGCGATCAGTATTTCGGAACATCGATGGGTGTGATGGGTGTTAACTACAAAAAGCCTTTAAACGAAAAAACCTATCTTGCTGCCACTGTAGCTCTTTCAGGCGAAGAACAGCATTCCAGACATGATTACTTGATAAGAAGTATAGAAGCTGATGGAAAAACGATTCGTGTCGACTCCATTTATCAATTGATGGGTTATGATTTTAGAACCACAAAAGGATCATTTTTTACTAGCGTAAATCATAAGTTCAATAAGAAGCATTTGATAAAAGCCGGTATTAACGTGGATCTTTATTACGCCAACCAGGTTGATTCCGCACTAGCTTTGGTAACAGATTCAGTATTCACTTATCGCTGGGATTTCCAAGGTAATTTTGCGTTGATTCAACCTTTTGTACAATGGAAATACAGAATTTCTGAAAAAACGGACTTCACCGCTGGTGTGCACAGTCAGTACTTTACATTAAGCAACAGTGTAAGTTATGTTGAGCCAAGATTGGGATGGAAACACAGGATGCGCCGAAGTCAGTCTATTTTTGCCGGAACAGGTCTTCATAGCGCTACACAACCGTTATATACCTACACCTACCACAAACTTGACGCTAATGGTGAAAAGATTTACCATAACAAGAATATGGATTTTACACGAAGCGTTCACACAGCCTTTGGATACGAGAAATCCTTTAAGAAGAGTTTGAACATCAAATCGGAAGTGTATTACCAATACTTGTATAATGTCCCGGTTACGATACAACCTTCTAGTTTTTCATTGATCAATATGGGGAGTGGATTTGCTCGTTTCTTCCCGGATTCTTTAAAAAATACCGGAACCGGATTTAATTACGGGCTAGAACTCACGATTCAAAAATTCTTCGATCAAAGTTTCTTCTTTTTATTCTCGGGCTCATTGTATGATTCCAAGTATCGTGGAAGCGATGGCGTATTGCGCAATACTTCTTATAACGGTAACTATGTCCTCAATTTATTGGCCGGAAAAGAGTTTAAATTAAATCCAAAACAATCCATTTCCCTAGGTTTTAAGGTTACTTATGCCGGTGGTAGACGTTATGGTTTTCCGGACGAGGTGTTATCACAATTATACAACGAACTCATCTTTAAAGACGAGGGATTCAACGAGCGTCAGTTCCGTGATTATTTCCGTATGGATGCTAAGATCAACTGGAAATTGAATACACGCTTGCTCACCCACGAGATCGGTCTGGATTTGGTAAATATCTTCAATACGAAAAATCTGCTGAGTTTGACTTATGCACCGAATTTGCAAAATCCGTCTGATATCATTGCCGAAAAAACGCAACTAGGGTTCTTGCCAATATTCTATTATAAAATTGATTTCAGATTCGAGAGAAGCGCCAAATAATCCGTTTTACCAATGCGGACAGCTGTTGCAGTCGTTCGTTGGTCGCACATACAGCAATATTCCAAGATTCAAGTTTGCACTTGCAAATAAGTATTTATGACGTGCATAGGCATTGGCATCGACTGTTGACGTGCGCACATGCAATTGATGCATGAAACCTGCTCCCAAATCTGTTTGTAGAAAAAAGTGTCTAAAAAATTCAGCTCTCATACCTGCATGAGCAGATATTCCGTAGCCACTTAGAGAACCTGTTTTCTCATTCAAGCGATTTGCAAAATATAAGGAATTCACTGTATATAACGGACCAGTCCCTAAACCCAGGACGGTCGATATTGCCAGCCAATCTTTTTTACCCATGGTATACCATTGATCCACACGAGAAATCTCAAATCGTATGTAATTCACACTTCCCGAATTAGCATACTTAA
>JBFHIN010000187.1:0-4605 GCA_041596415.1 Crocinitomicaceae bacterium
ATTTTTTTCGCCGCGGTTATGTTAAGTCTACCGTCGTCATGTTCCTCTGCCAACTTTTTTGTAAGATGCACGATTCTCTTAAGGCATTGATGCTCCCTGTTTGCTTTATCGTTTATCATAAGTTTAGTTTTATTCCAGGCAGAACAGTTATACGCTTGATTTTGCAAAAGCCTGGTTTTTCAATTAATCATCTTGTGATCCATACATTGAAAAACCAGGCATCTACTTAACCTAAACGAAACTACTACTATCTGCTGCTATTATGCTATTACTAAGGTACGCTAGGGATTTGCCCCTCACTATTTATTTCAATGAATTAAACAAGAAACTCTACCAACTATCGTTTATTTGAAATAAAAAAGGTGTTCCGAAGAACACCTTTTTTATTTTTTATCGCCTCGTAATTATTGAGATTTCGAGAGCGATGCAAATCTATCTGCTTTTCTCGTTCGATTCAGATGTACCTATACACCAACAACCTACTTGATACTTTAAATTAGCAGATATCTTTGATAAAACCTAAACGAATCTACTATAACCATTAACTGAAACTAAGATAGCAATGGTTTGCAGTCATTACAATAAATTTAAACCAAAACTCTTTTATTTTCAACGAAAGTTAATTAGCACTTATATTAAAAGAATTTCGATATGCCATGTTAAGACTGGGTAATTTAGATAACAACCAGGATTTTTAATAAAAAAAAGGGAGATACTAATTATCTCCCTTTTTTCTCTCCGATAATCTAATTGCTGAAACCAGCAAACGGAGGTAAAATTTCTTTAGATTTTAAATTACGCTAGACTTGTTGTAAAACGTAAATAAATTCAAAACCTAAACGAATCTACTACTGTAACTATTAACTTATATAAACTTACGAGAACTTTTTGGCCAAAACCAATTAATTCAAGTAACATCTCATTTTCTTCAGCGAACGGACCATTTCATGTTTTGTTGATTAACATTTCAGTAGTTTAGGGATAGTTTAAAGAAATCAAATTAAAAAAGGGCGTTTAATAACGCCCTTCTTTATTTTACTTTAAACGAAAATCGCCTCTTCTAAAGTACAAGATTTTCAATTTAAAGATCAAGTTCTATATGCACCGTCCGTACTAATTTTTTTGTTTCTCAACAGCAATGATTCCAGAAAAATGCAAATCAAACTTGTGTTAAACCTAAACGAATCTACTACTATAACCATTAACTGATACTAAGATACAATCCTAAAGAGAGGGTTTGCAATCTATTTCAACGAAGTGTATTAAACTTTAAACGAAATGACAGTTATTCACTATCAATAAGATCAAAGACCAACTCACTACAATGCTCATCAGCGAAATATTCATTAGCAATTTCCAGTAATTCTGAAGCTGTCAACTTATCAATTCCTCGATAAATTTCTTGAATTGTGTCAATTTGATTGAAAAGCAATAAGCTTTTTCCAAGACCAAGCATTAAACCTGAATTGCTGTCTAGCCCCAAAGCCAAATGTCCTTTTAACTGTTCTTTTGCCTGACTCAATTGCTGCACGCCCAATTTTTGATCCCGTAATTTTTTAAGTTCTTTGTATACCAATGCAATTGACTTTTCGACATACTTGGCGTCCGTACCAAGATACACACTCCAAAACCCTGTATCTACATACGGCGTGTAATTAGCTTCCACATTGTAAGAAAAACCGTATTTCTCTCTGATAGACAAGGTTAACCTTGAATTTAGTGCAGGGCCACCGAGTAAATTCGTCAACAAGGTCATTCCTCGTCTTGTTTCTTCCTTATAATTTGGCGCAAGACCTCCGATGACAGCATGCACCTGATAATTTCCTTCTTTAGATCGGATCCTAAACGGATTGTTCTTTTCAAAAGGCTTGAAATCAGTATTTGGCTTTCCATTGGGAAACAACGAAAAATATCTTTCGATCACTTTCTGAAATTCCAGCAATGGAATATCTCCTACAAAGGACACGACCATATTTTCTGCAGTGAAATAGCGGTTTACATACCGAACCAAATCTGCTTGTGAAAAACTTTTTACGCTTTCCTTTGTTCCCAAAATATTGTTCCCAAGTGGGTGGCCTTTAAATAGGTGATATTCAAAATCATCGAAAATCTTGTCTCCAGGACTATCAAGATAAGAATTGATCTCGTCGATGATGATCTCCTTTTCCTTTTCGATCTCCTTCATAGGGAAATTTGAATTGAGCGTAATGTCTGCCAGCAATTCTGCGGCTCTACTCAGATGATTCTTGGTGAAAGATGCGTATACACACATTTCTTCCTTGGCCGTATATGCGTTTAACTCACCACCGACTGAATCAAGTCGAGATAACACATGAAAGGCTTTTCTATTTTTTGTTCCTTTGAAAATACAATGTTCTAGAAAGTGAGCCATTCCGTCCTCCTCTGGATGCTCGAAACGCGACCCCGCCAGAATCGTAATTCCCAAATGAGCAACTTGTGCGTTTGCATGCAAATACACAATGCGCATTCCATTGGATAGGGTAAATACAATTGGATTTAGATCAATCATTCGATCAAGGATTTATGCGCTTAATCGTCCAACTTGAGTTTTCCCATTCAAAAACGATCCGATCATGAAGACGAGAAGGTCTGCCTTGCCAAAATTCAAAATAATTTGGCTTCATTTCATATCCTCCCCAATGCGCAGGTCTCGGTACATATTCCTTGAAATCTTCTGCATACTTCTCAAAACGTTCTTCTAAATCTTTTCTATTATCCAGACCCTCAGATTGATGTGAAGCCCAAGCGCCGATCTTACTTGCGTGTGGACGAGAATTGAAATAAGCATCACTTATTTCCTCACTCACTTTGGAACAAGTTCCTTCTATGCGAATCTGTCGCTGCAACGTAGGCCAGAAAAACAACATGGAAGCATTTGGATTTGCTGCTAATTCTTTTCCTTTCTGACTTTGATAATTGGTATAGAAGATAAACCTTTCGTCTACAAGTTCTTTCAAATATAAAATGCGTGCACTTGGTCGTGCTTGTAAATCAGCAGTTGAAAGAACAAAGGCATTTGCTTCCGGCTCGGAGGAGCTAAGGGCTTCGGCGTACCATTCCTTAAATAAGGAAAACGGTTCATTTCCGAAATTACCTTCTAAACTTCCGTAGTCAAAATCACGATGGTCATCGCGAATCGCTTTCAGCAAATCATCCATATTTATTCTTCGATAAATTCGTCTTCTAGTTCGCTTGATTCCAACTCTTCATCATCCAAGTCTGATCCGGGTGCTGAAAAAACTTTTCCTTTCGGCTTTTCTTCCTCAAGATTTTCTTCTATCATAGGGCGACGTTCAATTTCGCGATCCAAATTTTCAGCGTATGGGAAAATCTCCACAATCGGTGACAAAGAAATGGTAGGAATTTGAAAATCGACCATTAATGTCGACAAGCTTTCTTTAATTCTTTCATAAGCATCCTTAACCGAATGTGCTGAAACCAGAAAATTCTGAGATACTTTCTTTGCTTTTCCACCCTCAGCAGCTTCTGCCTCGTAATTCAGCTTCACTTTATACCATGTATCCGCGTCATCATAGGCAAAAATATCATGTATCTCTGTGCGTGTAATACCTACAACGTTGAATTCACCTTTAATAATTGTTCCCAACTCCTCATAAATTCTCGCTTCCGCATCTGTAAAAGTCATTGCAGCCAATAAGTAAGGCTCTGAAACACGCTTAAACTCACCATTTTCTAACTGTTTCGTGTATTTAACTTTTACGGTAAACCAATTATTCATCTTCTACTTTTTTTAATTTGTGTCAAGAAACAAAGATAACAAGTTAGCCCAAAATAAGTTGAGTGTGTATTAAAAAGAAATGGTGGGTGGTTTATTTTTTTCTAAATTCGATCCCAAAATGAAAAAAGAACTTACTAACGAATTGGTTGAAGATGTCCTACAATGGGACATACTGTCTTGGTCAAAAGCATTAAATCTTTGGAATGCTTATATTACAAAGCACGAGGGTGGCAAGGCTTTGGAATTAGGTGCAAACAAAGGAGGACTCTCTTTATGGCTTGCCAAAAAAGGATACAATGTTGTATGTACAGATCTTGAAAACGTTGAACAAAACTCAAAAGAATTACATGAAAAGTACGAAGCATCTGATAAAATAACCTATTTGGATGTTGATGCGACAAATATCCCATTTGAAGCACATTTCGACCTGATCGTGTTCAAATCGATTCTCGGAGGTATCGGTAGAAACGAGAATACAGAATTACAACAAGAGACTTTCGACCAAATTTATAAGGCATTAAAGCCTGGTGGTATTTTGCTGTTTGCGGAAAATCTCTCAGCCACCGGTTTACATCGTTTTGCACGAAAAAAATTCACGACGTGGGGGAAATCATGGTATTATCCTACTTATGACGAAATGCTGAATTATCTGGACAAATTTGAAATTAAAAAGATACATACCAATGGTTTTTTAGCCACTTTTGGCCGAAGTGAAAAGCAACGAAAAAACTTAGCTAAATTAGACAGAGCTCTTTTTGATCCGTTACTTTCGAAAAGAAGTCATTATATCGTTTATGGAATTGCTCAAAAAATCAGTTGAAATACTTTCTTCCATTTGAATAAAC
>JBFHIN010000188.1:0-4592 GCA_041596415.1 Crocinitomicaceae bacterium
AGGAACGAATATACCGGTCAATTTTTTCGGTATAGAACTTTCATCCTCAGTGTTGTATTCTTTCGTTTTGGCAGCTTCCTTTTTAGTAGTGTCATTTCTTTCACCTTTGTTGTCAGGAGTAGCGGATTACTCTGGAAACAAAAAAAGATTCCTACAGTTTTTCTGTTATTTGGGTGCTGCTTCATGTATGTCATTGTACTTTTTTGATGTTTCACGCATTGAATTGGGGATGTTGTCCCTTTTTCTAGCAAGCATAGGTTTTTGGAACAGTTTGGTCTTCTACAATGCGTTTTTACCTGAGATCGCTGAAAAGGAAGATCATGACCGAATTTCAGCCAAAGGATTTACAATGGGGTATTTTGGTTCCATGATCTTGTTGATCATTTGCTTGGCAATTATCATGGGTCTGGGAGGACAATATACAGCATATTGCTTCATACTTGTTGGAATTTGGTGGATTGGATTTAGTCAGATTACTTACCGGGTTTTACCCAATAACGTCTATAACAAAAAGCCAAAAGGTGGTCGTTATATTTGGAAAGGATTCAGCGAGTTAAAATTGGTTTTTAAGGATTTCAAAAATACGGTTCGGTTAAAACGTTATTTGATCGCATTTTTCTTTTTCAATACGGGAGTTCAAACAGTGATGCTCATGGCAACCATTTTTGCCAATCATGAAATTCAATGGCCTGCAAGCAGTGGGTCAACAGGATTGATCATTGCGATCCTACTAATTCAAATTTTAGGTGCAGCAGGAGCATTTTTAATGTCGCGCGTGTCCGGTAAGATTGGAAATTTAAATACGCTAATACTTACGGTTTCATTTTGGATCGTAATCTGCGTAGGTGCATTGTTCATTAAAACTCCAGTTGAGTTTTATATTCTTGCTTCGTGCGTAGGACTTGTAATGGGTGGAATTCAGGCAATCGCCAGGTCAACGTACTCCAAATTTTTACCAGAGACTACAGATCATGCGAGCTATTTCTCTTTTTATGATGCAACAGAGAAAATTGGTATAGTACTAGGGACATTATTCTTTGGCTTAATGGAATTTTGGACAGGTTCGATTCGATATTCTGTTCTGTCCGTTGCAACTTTCTTTATTCTTGGGCTTCTAGCACTGATTCGTGTTCCTAAGAACGAAAGGGCATAAAAAAAGCACTCATCGAGTGCTTTTAACTTTATTTCTTGTAGAATGGCAGTTTTACGATTTTCGCTTTTACCCCTTTTTCTCTTATTTCAATAAAAATGTCTTGATCTACATTCGACAAGGGAGTGTTGACATATCCTAGTCCAATCCCGATTTTCATGGAAGGAGACATAGTACCTGATGTTACTCGACCAATAACAGCGCCATCTGCATCCAAGATGTTGTAATCATGTCTAGGAATACCGCGCTCAATCATTTCAAATGCAACCAGTTTCTTAGCAACACCATTTTCTTTTTGCGCCTTTAAACGATCAGCATCGATGAAATCTTTGGTGAATTTAGTGATCCATCCTAATCCTGCTTCGATCGGAGAAGTGGTATCGTCAATGTCATTTCCGTATAGGCAGAATCCCATTTCTAAACGCAACGTATCGCGAGCAGCTAGGCCAATTGGTTTAATACCAAATTTTTCTCCGGCCTCAAAAACTTTATTCCAAACTTGTTCTACTTCACTGTTCTTGCAATAGATCTCAAATCCACCACTTCCTGTATAACCCGTAGCTGAAATGATAACGTGCTCAATTCCGGCGAAGTCAGCCACCTCAAAATGGTAATATTTTATCGATGAAAGATCTATCGAGCTCAAAGCTTGCATAGCTTCAACAGCTTTTGGTCCTTGAATGGCTAGAAGCGAATAATCATCAGATAAGTTTCTCATATTGGCACCAAAAGAATTGTGTTTGGAGATCCAGTTCCAATCTTTTTCAATATTTGAGGCGTTAACCACTAGTAAGTATTCCTCATCTTTAATTTTATAAACGATCAAATCGTCAACAATTCCTCCGTCGCCATTTGGCATGCAACTGTATTGTGCTCGGCCTACCGTTAGGGTAGATGCATCGTTGGTTGTTACTTTTTGAATCAGATCTAGTGCACCCGGACCAGTGATTAAAAACTCTCCCATGTGAGAAACATCAAAAACACCGACACCGTTTCTAACTGTTTCATGTTCGATATTGACGCCTTCGTATTGCACGGGCATATTGTATCCTGCGAATGGAACTATTTTAGCTCCCAGTTCAATGTGTTTTTGTGTTAAAGCTGTATTCTTCATTCGAATTATAAAATTTTTGCCAAATGTAACTTTTTTAAAGCAATCGTGAGAAACTAAAAGAGTTCTGCTAATTTTTTTCCGACCAAACTACCTATGGCAACACCCATTCCACCGAGTCGGACCCCTACCGCGATGTTTGAACCTAACGACTCGATTATTGGTGCTTTAGTTTTACCAACCCCCATGATACCGGCCCAGTGATATTCAATGTTAAATTCCGTTTCAGGAAGAATAACATCTCTTAAAAGCGAATGTAATGCTATAGTTATTTCTTCCGTCACGGCTAATTCAGTAGTTTTTTCCTTTTCGAAATCTATGTTTCGGCCTCCACCGAGTAAAATCCGATCCCCAACATTTCTGAAATAATAATAGCCTTGTTGGTAATGAAAAGTACCTTTTACTTTAAGATCTTCGATCGGAGATGTCACTAAAACCTGCGCTCTTGCGGGATCGATATCTCTGTTGGGCAGAAATTGACGCGCAAAACCATTGGTGGTGATCAAAACATTTTTTGCCTTGAAATACCCGATATTGCTTTGGATACTGACGTTGTATAAATTACTTTGAAGCGCTAGTATCTCTATTCCGTATAAACTTAAAATTGAATTTTCTGTTGCAAGTTGGTGAAATTTAATGATCATCTTACCGGTGTCGATCTGGCCCTCCAATCGGTTCGAATAAGTGGTAGCGATATTTTTAAAACCGAATTGTTGTGCGCTATGATCATCTTTGGCATAAACCAATTTTTCATTTGTAATTTGTTCAATTTGTTGGTTCAAATAAGAAAGCTTGTCATCAATTTCTTCAATTTTGTGTTGTTCACTGGGTAACAGTAGATCCCATGAACCGTTCATTTGCAGATCGAGGTTTTTGTCGCCGATGAGCTTGCGTAAATTTTGTAGTCCTTGCCAACGCATTTCAACAGTCGACCAAACTTGTTCTTCTGGAATATGAGATAGATCATCAAGGAGTTCTGTAACGCTTCCAAAACAAGCAAATCCTGCATTTTTACTGCTAGCCCCACTAGGTAAATAACCACGCTCAACGACCAAGATTTTTGCTTTTGGATGTTTTTTTCGAAGTTCCAGTGCAGTGCTAAAACCAACGATTCCAGCTCCGACTATCAGGAAATCGATTTCTTCAAAATAAGTTTTACGTTCCCAGAAGCTTAAATTGTCAATGTTTAGCATGTTTTAAGAGAAATTAATTGAACTATTTTAGTCATATTTGTAACTTATTTGCATCAAATTTAAACCAAATCTGTAACCCGTTGTACAGAGGGTCGTTTAAGAAGGGAATTATGAAACATCTATTGCTGTTTTTACTTTTGATTTTCTGTTCGTTTTCGTACAGTCAATCTTTGAATTTTATTTTCAAAGGTACCGTAGAAAATGCTGATAATGGAAAAAATGAAGGAGGAGTTACGGTATCTGTAGTTCAAAATGGATCTACCTTGGCCTCCACAACCACTGGAAGTAATGGGAAATATACCCTCAAAGCTAATATCAATTACAAAAGAAATTACTCGGTTGTCTTTTCGAAGCCAGGAATGGTTTCCAAGCGAGCGAATTTTAATTTGACAACTATGAACGAGGAAGATATTCCTCCGGGTTCTGAGTATCAACCAGTGGGTGATCTTAGTATGTCGTTATTTGCGGATCGTCCGAATATTGATTTTTCTTTTTTAAATACTGAACCCGTCGCAACTTTCAATTGGGATAATAGCAGATTGATGCCTGAATTGGATCGTGATGCTTCCGAAAAGACAAGAAAGAAAATTGAAAAGTTGCTTAATGATGCCGAACGTCAAAAAGCTGAAAATGAAATTAAATATCAAGCGGCTATAAAAGAGGCTGATAATTTGTACAAAAACAAAGATTATAAAGGTGCTTTGGCAAAATATGAAGAAGCACTTACGTACAAACCAAAGGAACCTCACCCAACCGCGAGAATTGTAGAATTGGATGCTTTGATCCAGGCTCAGAAAAAAGAAGAGTTGATAAAAAATCAGGCTGACGCCGAATACAATAATTTGATTAAAGCTGCGGATGGTCTGAGGGATCAGAAAAAATATGATTTGGCGATAAGCAAGTATGAAGAGGCCTTGACCAAGAAAAATGAGCAGTATCCTAAAGATCAGATCATAGCAATTAAAAAACTTGTTGAGCAACAAAAGAAGGATGCTGAAAATGAGGCAAAATATAAAGAGGCCGTAGCACAAGCGGATGGATTTTTCAATCAGAAAAGTTACATGGCAGCTAAGGACAAATATAAATTGGCCAATAGCCTTAAGCCAACAGAGCAACACCCGATTAATCGTTTGGCGGA
>JBFHIN010000189.1:0-4559 GCA_041596415.1 Crocinitomicaceae bacterium
AAGTTCAATTGAGATAAAATGCCGAATTTCCCTCCGGAAAGCTCAGAACCCCCAAAAAGCACCATACGTCCTCCCGATCCTAATAGCGCCATGTCCTTTTTAAAGGTGGATCCCGCGACCGGGTTAAAACTAATATCTATGCGGTCTTTACCCAATATTTGTTGAATTTGCGCTGCATAATCTGATCTAGAATAATCAATTACATAATCAGCACCTAGAGATCGAACAAGTTCTTCCTTGGAAGCTGAACCGATCTTAGCGAATACTTCAGCGCCTTTCATTTTTACCAATTGAATCAGTATGGTTCCTACACCACCGGCAGCAGCATGTATCAAAACCTTGTCTCCTGCATGCAAGGGAGTGAGGTACATGGACATATAGTAAGCGGTTACGGCTTGTGTACACAGCACCATCGCTTCTTCGGCAGGTGTTTCTCCTATTTCAACTACAGCATAATCATTGGTAAGCACTTTTTTGGCATAACCTCCAAAACGACAAAATGCTACTACACGTTTTCCCAAAAGATCCTTCGAAACATTTTCGCCAATGGCCGAAATTTTACCGACAACTTCGTATCCTATTACACACGGAAATGGTGGCGCTTCTCTGTACAATCCTCTTCTAGCCATTACATCCGCATAATTCAGCCCGAATGCTTCAGTATCAATAAGCACTTCATTTTTTCCGGGTTCTGAAAGTTGGATCGATCTTCGTTCAAAAGCATTTTCAGCATCACCTTTGCGAACCAATACCATTGCATCTGCTTTCATATCCTAATTTTTTCCTTCAACAATAATTACAATTTCTCCCTTCGGTGGATGTTGCTCGTAGTATTTCCTCACTTCTGAAGCTGTCCCCCTTTTATACTCTTCAAACATTTTGGATAGCTCACGTACCACACACACCTGTCGTTCAGGACTAAAAAACTCTTCAATTTGAGCCAAACATTTTATTAGTCTATGTGGTGATTCGTATAAAACGACAGTTCGTTCTTCTTCCGAAAGTTTGGTTAACCTTGTTTGTCTTCCTTTTTTATGGGGTAAAAAGCCTTCAAATACAAATTTATCGCAAGGCAATCCACTGGCTACCAGTGCAGGAACAAAAGCCGTAGGGCCAGGTAAACATTCCAATTCAATATTTGCTTGAACGCAAGCGCGTGCCAATAAAAATCCAGGATCAGAAATGCCCGGCGTTCCTGCGTCGGATACCAATACCGTTAATGCATTACTTTTAATTTTATCCAGCACAGAATTCAATGCCTTATGCTCATTGTGCGCGTGAAAAGGAAAAACAGGTTTTGAGATTTCGTAGTGACCTAGCAATTTCTTGGTTACACGCGTGTCCTCGGCATAAATACAATCGCATTCCCGCAGAATTCTAAGTGCACGCAGGGTAATATCTTCAAGATTACCAATGGGTGTAGGGACTAAACATAATTTCGACATAAGTTATTTTATCGGGTGAGCACAACGTAATCTTCCAAAACAGTTTGTAAGAATTCCAATTTCTTTTGAGGTGTTTCACTTAAATTCAACATTTCAGCTGTTTTATGAGCAAGTTCAATGACAAACTTGTTCGTCTCGGGATTTGGATATTGTTTAACACGCTGTATGGAATTTTTGATCAACATCATATCTTCATCCGTAAAGATGATCACATCCTTATAAATCGGTTCGTAATTTTCTTGACTTTTGATGGCTAAGATATCCTTCAACTTGTAATTCATGGAGGGTTTTGTTCTAATGACAACTGTTTGCGCCAGAACGTCGCCCATGCGTTGATTTTTATCGGAAATAGAAGAGAAAATAATTCCCAAAATTCCAAAACCTAACCAAAGCAAGACTAAAAAATCTGCTGATATCCAAATAAAATCACCTCTAAACAACCAGCGTGTAAATACCTCCCGAAGTCCAGGACGTTCACCATCTAAGGTAACTACGCGTATTCCTAGGATCATTTTTCCAATGGTCTGTCCTTTGAAAAACAACTCCATGACAGGATTGTAGAATATCCAAGGTAGTTTAATGATCAGTAGCCAGATAAAAAGCATCGTTCCATAATTGGTGAAAAAGGAAGAAAGATCCATGGTAACTACCAACAAAATGAAATAAACAATGAAGATGGCAATGTCCAACAAGGCGGCTAAAACACGTTGTGCAGTCGAAGCCAACTCAAATTCTATGGTAACAAATTGGGCTGAATTAAATTCTATCGTATTGCTCATTGCGTCGAACTTACCTGCTAAAAGTAGTATTTATTTCTCAGTGATTAGAAGAGTTCCTTTGATCTAAATACGTGCGCTTTTATTTAAACAGATTCTAAATTATGAAAAATGACAATTCTATGACAGAAGAAAAAGGCTTTGTTTGCACCTTTGCAGTCGGAAAGGTAGAAGAAATTGATAGCTCATTTTAACATTATCGCATTTACGCACCGTAATCTGGATGTTTCAGAGATCGGAATGCTTCATATCGAAGAAGCTAAGCAAGCCGAAAGGTTGGGTGCCTTAAAATCTTTGATGAATCTTGAAGAATTAATGTTCTTGTCAACATGCAACCGTGTTGAGTTCATTTTTTGTTCTTCTGCCAACATAGATTACGACTTCCTCTATCAATTTTTTCAAGGCCTTTATCCGAACCTCGATTCCACAGTTTTAGCCAATTTCTCTACCAAGGCAGTTGTACATAGCGCTGAATCTGCTGTTAAGCATATCTTGGCCGTTGCTTCCTCTATCGATTCTATGGTAGTTGGTGAACGTGAGATCATAACTCAGGTCCGAAACGCTTTTGATCTGTCTAAAAAGATGAATTTAACAGGAGATTTTATCCGTCTTGTTATGCGTCACACGATCGAAACGGCAAAACGCGTCTACACGGAGACAAGTATTGCTACCAAGCCTGTATCTGTGGTTTCTCTAGCTTATCACAAGCTTAGAGACATGAATATCCCGCTGGATGCAAGAATTCTTATAATTGGTGCTGGTGTGACCAACACAAATATGAGTCGTTTTCTAAAGAAACACGGTTTTAAGAAGTTCGTCATTTTCAACAGAACAGTTGCAAAGGCTGAAAGTCTGGCCAAAGATCTTAACGGAAAGGCATTTCCTTTACATGACATAAACCATTACACCGGTGGTTTCGACGTTATAATTGCTTGTACAGGAGCGGACACACACATTATCACTCCAGAACTTTACAATACGTTGTTACAAGGTGATAAAAGCAGAAAAGTAGTCATTGACATTGCTTTGCCACAGGATCTTCATCCTGAGATCTTGGATACGCATAAGGTAACCCACATTTCAGTCGATGTTTTACAAAAGATCTCAACAGAAAATTTAAAAGAGCGCTCCAAAGAAATACAACACGTTGAAGAAATTATTGCTGAAGCGATGTATAATTTCGAACAATTGCATCGCCAACGTACGATAGAACTGGCAATGAGCGTTGTTCCTCAAAAAGTAAAAGAAATTCGCTCGGTAGCTATGAATGATGTTTTCAAGCATGACCTTGAAACTTTGGACGACAATTCAAGAGAAGTTTTAGAAAAAATATTGGGATACATGGAGAAAAAATACATCAGTGTGCCCATGATCATGGCCAAGGAAATCTTATTAAAACAGTAATTTAATGCAGCACATACGAATTGGTTCACGAGGCAGTGACCTTGCACTTTGGCAAGCCAACCATGTTAAAGATCAACTCGAAAATCTAGGTCATTCGGTAAGCATTACAATCATAAAAACACAAGGTGATGCTATTCAGCATCTCAGTTTCGATAAATTAGAGGGTAAAGGATTTTTCACCAAAGAAATCGAAGAAGCGCTGTTATCCAACGAAATAGACCTTGCTGTACATTCACATAAAGACCTCGAAACTAATCCACCTCAAGGGCTGATGATCGCTTGTGTTTCGGAGCGAGAGGATCCGGCAGATTTACTTTTGATTGCTCCCGATTCAGTGGATGAATCCTTTAAATGGAATTTGAAAAAAGATGCCATCGTGGGTACTTCATCTGCCAGACGAAAATCGCAGGTATTACGCTTTAGAGAAGATGTTACTCTGAAGGATCTACGAGGAAATGTTCCTACCAGAATTCAAAAATTACGCGAAGGTCAGTACGATGCTATATTATTGGCAAAAGCTGGTGTTGATCGTCTTAACATAGATCTTAACGAGTTTAGAACGGTGGTACTTGATCCGACAGAATTTGTTCCGGCTCCAGCGCAAGGTGTGCTTGGTTTACAGATCCGCTCTGAAGATCAGACACTGTTTGAAATCCTTCAAGCGATGAACCACCCTAAGGTGCAAAAACAGATTGAAGTGGAAAGAAAAGTCCTTAATTTGATGCAGGGAGGATGCCAACTTCCGTTAGGTGTGTATTGCACAGAACACAATCAGGTTTATGTTTCTTTTGCAACGCAATGGGATAAAGAGAGTAATTGGTTTGAATACCAAACTGAAGATTTAGAGGGGCTTGCCGAATTGATCGCAGACGACCTAAAAGCTTCAATGGATGAAGTTTAGTTCACTTTTCATAAGTAAAGATCTTGAAGATCT
>JBFHIN010000190.1:0-4558 GCA_041596415.1 Crocinitomicaceae bacterium
AGATCAATACCCGGGTGTTCATTACGACTTTGAAGTTACTGAACAATACCGCAACATGAAAGAAGTATTGAATTCTGTTCCTTTTGTTACTCAGTACGCTATTGAAGCAATGGAAAAGGCAGGTATTGAACCCAATCCAACCATCATACGCGGTGGAACTGACGGATCCAGACTCTCATTTATGGGACTTCCTTGTCCAAATATTTTTACAGGTGAAATGGCCATCCATTCAAAACATGAATATGTGAGCATTCAAGACATGCAAAAGGCCACAGATACTTTGATAGAACTGGTTCAGATCTGGGAAAAACATCAATAATGGACTACAAATCAATTATTAAGGATATTAAAAGTGGAAATGTTGCCAACAACTATTTCCTCCATGGTGAAGAGCCTTTTTACATTGATGAAATCACCAAAGTGCTGACTGAATCGGTTGTGGAAGAACATGCCAGAGATTTCGATCAGGTTGTACTTTACGGTAAAGACACCGAAATAGGAAGTCTTTTGGCTGAATTGAAGGCCTTTCCCATGATCGCCACTAAAAAACTGGTGGTCGTACGAGAGGCCCAAAGCTTGAAGGATATCCAATTATTGGAAGATTACTTCATGAATCCGCAGCCTTCCACCGTTTTTGTCATCAACTACAAATACGGAAATTTCGATTCACGAAAAAAGGTTTTTAAAGCGGCGTCCAAACATGGATTGGTTTTTAAATCTGAAAAGATCAAGGACTACAATCTGGCTGATTGGATAAGAAATTACATGAAAAGCATCGGTTTGGACATAACATCCAAGGCGGCAATGTTACTCAGCGAGTTTTTAGGAAATGATCTGGGACGGATTGTCAACGAGATTGAAAAATTGAAGATCTTGTTAGAGAAAGGTACGACCGTCAACGATATTCATATCGAAGAAAACATCGGTATTTCAAAAGACTATAATGTATACGAGCTCACGAAAGCCATCCAAATGCGAGACATTCCCAAAGCCTTTACTATTGTGGATTATTTTGATCACAATCCAAAAGTTGCTCCCATGATGATGGTGATTCCAACCATATTTAAATTGCACACGCAATTGATGCGCATACATTTTTTACCAAACAAGAGTAGAGAAGCCGTGGCGTCAGCCTTGAAATTGCCACCCTTTATTGCCAACGATCTGATTGCTGCAGCGAAGATCTATAATGCTAAAAAATTGGCAACAAATATCGCGATTCTGGAAGAATACGACTTGAAATCCAAAGGAATAGGCTCCACCGGAAACATGACTCAGGGAGAATTAATGAAAGAAATGATCTATCGTTTACTCAACTAATGGCTTTATTTTACGATTCGACAATAAAAGAAAACATGAAAGAACTTCTTCTCTCCGAAGAAGAATCAAAACATGTTTGTAAAGTACTGCGCTTGAAAGAGGGTGACGAGATCGAACTCTTGAACGGATCTGGTCTTACATGCAAAGGAACGATCATTGATGCACATCCAAAAAAATGCATGGTTGCGTTGAGTAATTTCCACCAAAGCCCTCCCCTGGCCTATTCGATACACATTGCCATTGCTCCTACAAAAAACATGGACCGTTTGGAATGGTTCTTTGAAAAGGCAACCGAGATCGGTATTACGGAAATCACTCTTTTACAATGCAGTAACAGCGAGCGTAAACAGTTGAAGATCGAGCGCCTTGAAAAGATCCTTATCTCGGCCATGAAGCAATCGCAACGCACGTACCTCCCTATTCTTCATAATTTGGTTCCTTACAATGACTTTGTTGAAACAAACAATTCAGGATTGATCGCGCACTGTTATGAAGCTCCAAAAACTGACATTTTGGATGCATTGGAATTAAGCACCGACAATCCGATATTAATAGGACCTGAAGGTGACTTTAGTCGCGAAGAAGTACAAAAGGCCTTGGAAAAAGGATATAAAACCATATCTTTAGGTGAGAATAGATTGCGTACGGAAACAGCAGGTTTATATGCTTGTACTGCGGCAAAACTAAAAATTGATCAAAAAAAGAAAGTATGAAACGCTGCTATTGGCTCCTTTTCTTTTTAATGTTTACAGGTCACTTGAACGCTCAAGGTACGTATCAATTGGCTGTTCTGAAATACAACGGAGGTGGCGATTATTACGCAAACCCGACCGCATTGCCCAACCTAATCACTTTTTTCAATCAGCAATTTGGGACAAACATTTCTAAAAACGTTCCTTATGTGGAAGTGGGAAGTCAGGATATTTTTCTTTACCCTATGATCCACATGACAGGTCACGGAAATGTTGTTTTTTCAGCCCAAGAAGCTGCCAATTTAAGAACCTACTTACAGGCAGGTGGTTTTTTACATATTGACGACAATTATGGAATGGATGAATTTATTCGTCTCGAGCTTAAAAAAGTGTTTCCAAATACGCCACTTGTAGAACTTCCTTTTGATCATCCAATCTTTCATCAAAAATATAATTTCAACGGTCTACCAAAAATTCATGAGCATGACGGTAAACGTCCACAAGCTTTTGGCATCATAGAAAATGGTAGACTCTTGTGTCTTTATACGTTTGAGACCGATCTGAGCGATGGCTGGGAAGACCCTGAGGTGCACAATGATCCACCAGAAAAACGAACTCAGGCCTTACAAATGGGTGCAAACATACTCATGTATGCGTTTATGAAATAAATAAAGGTTGATTTCTGTGTATTTACGTTTACTTTTTCTTTGTTCCGTCTTTTTATTATGTGTGACATCACACGCCAAGATCTCACTTCCGGATGTCTTGAGTGACAACATGGTACTACAACAAAATAGTTATATAAAAATCTGGGGAACAGCAAAACCACGAAGCTGGGTAACGGTTACGGTTAGTTGGAATGCCAAAGAATATAAGTATTATACAAAAAAGGACGGTTCATTCCGTGTATCCATCAAAACTCCGCAGGCAAGTTTTACTGCTCAAACGATCACTATAGCGGAAGAACACATTCTTCGCATCTCCAATGTGCTGATCGGAGAAGTTTGGTTTTGTTCAGGACAATCGAACATGGAAATGCCTTTCAAAGGATTCACGAATCAGCCTATTGCCAACGCTGAAAAAATAATTGCGGAGGCCAGTCCGGAAAACGGAATACGAATGCTTACCGTTAAAAGAAATCCACAAGATAAACCGGTTAAGACTGCCGAAGGTAAATGGAAGTTAGCAACCCAGCAAACAGTTCCCTATTTCTCAGCAACGGCTTATTTTTTCGCTCTGTCTCTTCGCGAAAAGTTAAATGTTCCCGTAGGAATAATCAATTCCAGCTGGGGAGGTTCAGGCGTTGAAGGCTGGATGAACAGGGACTTGGTTGACAATTATAAAGATCTCGATCTTAAGGCAGAATATTCGGCAAATGAAAATTATAAACGTCCATGGGTCATGTACAACGGAATGGTTAAACCTTTCACCGATTACACTATCAAAGGATTTTTATGGTATCAAGGGGAAGGAAATGTGGGTCGATACGCCACATATACAGACAAGTTGAGAGATTTGGCGGCCTTATGGCGTTACGAGTGGAAATTGGGCAACATACCTTTTTACATTGTTGAAATCACGCCGTATGAATACGACGAACCTATTGATGGCGCAAAACTACGTGAAGCGCAATACAAAGCTGCTGAATTAATTCCTAACAGCGGAATAGTCTGTACCAATGATCTTGTAAAACCTGAAGAAGCCAAGATCGCTCACCCGGCCAACAAAGAAGCGATCGGTAATAGGTTATGCAATCTGGCTTTGTTGAAAACTTATGGCATTGATACCGTAAAGGCACTCAGTGCTACGTATTCGAAAATGGACATCAAAAATAATGTGGTGACCTTGAAGTTTAACAACTGTTACGATGGATTAATACTAAATAAGGAAATACTAGGATTTGAAATCGCCGGAGAGGACAAAGTTTTTTATCCTGCCAATGCCTCCAAAGGTCAAGGAAATTGTGAAATACAAGTGCGCAGCGACCAAGTAAGCAAACCTGTTGCCGTACGATATTGCTTTAGAAGCCATGCACTTGGCAATGTATCCAACAGCGCAGGACTTCCGTTAATACCTTTCAGAACGGATAATTGGGGTAATTGATTACATACGTTGGGGCACCGTAATTCCGAGCGTTGACATCGCCAACGTAATTACTTTTGCCACTTCAGCACTTAACACCAAACGCAATTTCTTTAATCCTTCACTTTCTTCGATTAAGATCGGAACTGATTGGTAGAAATGATTATAAGCCTTCACCAATTCATAAGTATAATTCGCAATCAATGCGGGCGAATAATTCACACCGGCCTCGTGTATTACATGCGGAAATTCATGCAACAATTTGATAATCTCACGTTCTTCCGGCATCAAAGCGCTGCTATTTTCCACTTTGGCTAAAGACGCTGTACCACTTTTAGTGATCAACGACTGGATACGTGCATGAGCGTATTGTATGAAAGGCCCAGTATTTCCTGTAAGCTCGATAGATTCTTCAGGATTGAACAACATGCGTTTTTTAGGATCTACTTTCAATAAATAGTACT
>JBFHIN010000191.1:0-4555 GCA_041596415.1 Crocinitomicaceae bacterium
GCTAATGTTTTTTGGGTCAACGAAGGGAAAGAGAGTCATGCCTCGTACACGATATTCCCTGTCTACCTCATCAAAAATAAAAGTCAAGAATTGGTGCTAAACGAACAGAGTTGCAATGGTCTTCAGTTACAGATCTATCCTGATCCGGTTGAGGATGACATTTATTTTACTTTTTTTAATGAAAAGGAAAGCCTTGTGGTTGCTTCCATCTATTCAGAAAGTGGTGAACTGATGAAGCGTAAGAAATATAAAAAAGTTGCTCCCGGAAATCGTTCGCGCATCATGAAATTCAAAAAGTTTACTACTAACGGACATTATCGCTTTGAATTAAAGGTGAATAACATAGTGGTTTCGCAGTATATCGTCGTTAATTAATTTGCGCACCCCTTAGAAAATTCGTTTCTTTGCACCTAATTTCAGAGAAATGTCTCATAAATCAGGTTTTGTTAATATTGTTGGAAGTCCGAATGTAGGTAAATCCACCTTGATGAATCATCTTGTAGGTGAAAAATTATCCATTGTTACGTCCAAAGCACAAACGACAAGACACCGTATTCTTGGTATTGTAAACACCGACGATTATCAGATCGTTTTTTCGGATACACCGGGAGTTGTGAATGCAGCCTACAAATTGCACGAAACGATGATGGAATACGTCAATACTTCCATTAAAGATGCCGACGTACTGATTTTCATTACCGACACCAAAGAAAACGAGATGAATCACAAGGAGACGCTGGAAAAAATCCAGAAGTTGAAAATCCCTGTACTTTGTCTCATCAATAAAATTGATCTCAGTGACCAAGAAAAGGTGACTGAACGATTCGAATACTGGCAGGAAAAATTACCTAATGCACTTATTTTTCCAGTTTCAGCTTTACATGGCTTTAACCTCGAAGTGGTATGGAACAAAATTCTGGAATTAGTACCAGAGAGTCCGGCCTATTACGATAAAGAAGAGCTTTCTGATCGCCCGATGCGCTTTTTCGTTTCCGAGATCATACGAGAAAAGATCTTTTTGAATTGTGAAAAAGAAGTACCGTACAGCTGTCAGGTTGAAATTGAGGAATACATCGAAGAAGAAAACATTACACGTATCCGTGCACTGATCATTGTGGAGCGCAATTCACAAAAAGGGATCATCATCGGGAAAGGTGGAAGCATGCTGAAAAAGATCGGTAGAGAAGCGAGGATCGAGATCGAAAAGTTCATCGATAAGAAAGTTTTCCTTGAAACCTTCGTCAAGGTGGATAAAGATTGGCGTTCTACAGAAAATAAATTGAAAAAATACGGTTATTAAATCGCATTCCGGTTTCATCTTTCCATAGGTGGACTCAGGAAAATTAAAACAAAATGGGAAATATAGTTGCTATCGTTGGTCGTCCGAATGTTGGAAAATCAACACTCTTCAATCGTCTTACTGAATCCAGAAATGCCATCGTTAAAGAAGTTAGTGGCGTGACACGCGATCGTCTTTACGGAAAAGGAGAATGGAACGGTGTACAGTTTTCTGTCATCGATACAGGAGGATATGTCAAAGGTTCAGACGATATTTTCGAGGGAGAGATCAGAAAACAAGTGGAAATCGCCATCCAGGAAGCTACCATCATCATATTCATGGTCGACGTAACTGCCGGAATTGTTGATCTGGACGAAAAAGTGGCAGCCATCCTCAGAAAAACAAAAAAACCGGTGCTTATAGCAGCCAACAAGGTCGACAATAACGATCGTATCGGTCTCTCGGCAGAATTCTACGCTTTTGGCTTGGGTGATGTTTTTGACCTATCCGCAACTAACGGAAGTGGTACTGGTGAGTTGTTAGACGAGATTGTTAAACACTTTAATATTGAAGATACAACGGTTAATGAAAAAGATGATTTACCAAGAATAGCGATCGTAGGTCGACCAAACGTAGGTAAGTCTTCGTTAGTTAATGCTTTAACCGGAGAAGAACGAAATATTGTAACGGACATTTCCGGAACAACACGCGACGCGATAAACACACGCTACAAAGCTTACGGTTTTGATTTCATGTTGATCGATACGGCCGGAATTCGTAAAAAAGCAAAGGTGACTGAGGACATTGAATATTATTCTGTCTTGCGTTCTATCAACACCATTGAAAACGCCGACGTTTGTATTTTTATGATCGACGCTACTGAAGGATTACAAAAACAGGATCTTCATATATTCTACGTTATTGAGAAAAACTCCAAAGGTTGCGTTGTTTTGGTCAACAAATGGGATCTTGTAGAAAAGGATCAAGCTACCATGAAGGAATACGAAGACAACCTAAGGAAAGAGCTTTCTCCCTTCAATGATGTACCCATCATCTTTACTTCAACAATTACCAAACAGCGAATTCACAAGGCCCTAGAAGCTACAATGATGGTGCATGAGAATCGTACGAAAAAAATTCCGACCTCAAAATTGAATGAAGTGATGCAAGAAGTGATCATGGCCACGCCTCCTCCAGCAATGAAAGGAAAATACATCCGTATCAAATACGTTCAGCAATTACCTACGCATTCACCCTCGTTCGCTTTCTTCTGTAACTTACCACAATATATTCCAGATTCATACAAACGCTTTTTGGAAAATAGATTGAGAGAACACTTTGATTTTTGTGGGGTACCGATTAAAATCTTTTTCCGTAAAAAATAACGTTAATACTTTCGCTATTTTTAGGATATGAAATTTGGAGCTATTGACATCGGAACCAATGCGGCAAGATTACTTGTTGGTGAAGTGGTGTCTGAGGGCAATCATTCATTTGTTAAAAAAATATCCTATACCAGAATTCCGCTCCGCTTAGGAGAAGAAGTTTTTGAGGATGGTAAGATCTCCAAAAAGAAAGCTCAAAATTTTATTAAAACCATTCAGGCCTTTAAACTGATCTCGGAGATTTTTGAAGTGAAAGACTTGCGTGCCGTTGCAACTTCAGCCATGCGCGAAGCAAAAAATGGAAAAAAGATCGGTGAAAAGATCAAGGAAGAAACCGGAATTAATATTGAAATCATCTCCGGAGATGAAGAAGCTAAGCTCATCTTCGGCACATTTTTGTTGCTTGATTTTGATAAAAGTGTTCCGTTTATCGTTATTGATGTTGGTGGTGGTAGTACTGAGATCAACGTGTTCGAACAAGGTACGCGAATTGCCTCGAAGTCGTTTGAGATTGGAACATTACGTATATTAAAAGAAAAAGTCAGCGCAACGATCTGGCAAGATATTCATACTTGGATCGCAAAGCACGTGGACTTACGTTCACCGCATAAGATCTTCGGAACGGGTGGAAACATCAATAAGGTGCATAAACTCATTGGAGCGGCACAAATGGAACCCATATCAGTTCGTAAAATGAAAATGCTCAGAGATGAGCTCAATCCGTTAACTATTGAACAACGTGAAGACCTTTTTCAGCTCAAACCCGATCGTGCCGACGTAATCATTCCGGCCATGGACATTTATTTATTTATTCTCAACGAATTAAAAAGTAAAGAGATCATTGTTCCAAAAATTGGGCTATCCGACGGGGTAATTTACCACATGCACAGCAACCGCAGAAAGTCTAGTAAAGGGTAAATCGCACAGGAATGGTATAATAAACACGAACTTTTTTGTTTTTGTTTTCTCCGGGCGCCCAATTTGGCATGGCTTTTATAATACGGGTCACTTCTTTGTCAAAATTCCTGGAATCCTTAACTGATCTTAGGATCTCAATTCCAGTCAAACTACCATCATGCTCCACAACGAAGCGCGCATATACTGTTCCCTGAATGTTGTTCTCCTTCTCATAATCAGGATATCTTAAATTCTTCTTAATGAATGTCATCAAAGCTTCGACACCACCCGGGTACTCTGGCATTTTTTCGGCAAATGATAAAGCATCTTCCTGATCTCCATATGCATCTTCGAATGGCTCGTAAGATATACCGCCGGCCACACCCGGATCAGGATCAGGATTCACAACGATCATCTCTCCCAACATGATGGGTTCAACCGGATCGATCACTGCCTTATTTTTTTTACATACTTCTTGAGGGACTACCTTCGAAGCATTATCTTTTTTTGAAATTGTGTCGTGAACTTCCATTTTACCTTGAAGTAATTCTGTCGCGTCTGTCGTCGGTTTTATATTTCTGATAGAATTGTCTTCCTTACATGCCACCAGTGACAAACAAACTAAGGAAAGGATCAGAAAAGACGCATTACCCCCTTTCTTTTTCAAGGCTTCGATCAAAATTGGAATGTCGTTGTGATGAAAGTCAAACTGATCTCGCGTCATGCGTCCACACACCTCATCATTTGGATTGGTCATCAAGTGCATCAGGATCTCCGCACGATTCATTTTTGTAAAATCCATTACAGCCTTATCGCATTTATCGCAATGTCTGGAGATTAATCCAATTTTCATTTTGCTCCAATCTTCTGAACAAGGACTATCTATTTTTACATTCATAACGGTTTTTTTACGGATTTCCCTTTACTACAATTATTACACCAAGAAGTTCATTTAGAAAAACGCTCTTACCTCCATTCCACCCGAATGAATGAA
>JBFHIN010000192.1:0-4539 GCA_041596415.1 Crocinitomicaceae bacterium
GTCCGCAAGCCTTACTTAAGAGAATAGAGCGCCTACTTTCAGCTCAATAACACTCAGTAAATGAAAGCGTTAATCCTATTTTTAGTTATTCTTATTAGTACTCCGTTTTCTGCACAAGAATTGACGGACACGACATTTATCAAAGCGCGTACACTCACAGAAAAAAAGAATTACCTAGAAGCGATAGCACTTATTGAAAAATTACATTCACAATTTCCGGACGATCAAGATATATCGTTTTTCCTTGCTCAGCTCTATTTTTGGAATAATGATGCGGAAAAAGCTAAAAGTAAAGTTCTTGTCGTATATCACCTAGAACCTACGAACGAAGATGCACTTCGGCTGTTAGTTCAAACAGAAATTGCGCTAGGTCAATTTGAAAATGCCTTAATTCATGCCTCTATGGGTAACGAGCATTTTCAAGAAAATAAAAATTTCTATCATCTTCAAAAGGCAATTATTTATGAAAAAATGGATCTGCCCGATCAGGCATTGACAGAGATAAATGACATTGAACCTACAACAGAGGAATATAAGGCAGCACAATACTTGAGAACGCAGATACTTCGTAAGCAAAAAAATCTGATCTCTGCAGGTTATCTCTTAACCTTTTTTTCATCTGAAGATTCGCAGCCAGCACATTTACTGCACATAGAATACCTTCGAAAATTTAATCGTTATAGTCAGGCTATTCGCTTAAATTATGGCGACATGTTTCAGGTGAAAGCATTACAACTGGAAACGGATGCCTACCTAAAAACTTCCTCTTCAACGTATGCATATTTCAATTATGGGATCTCAGAGAAAAACTCCATCTTTCCATTCATTCGCTTGGGAGGAGAACTTTATTGGGAAGGCAAAACTTGGAGTACTTCAGCAGGTGCAAGGTATTTGTATTTCGATCAAAATAATGCCCCTCTCCTATTAACGGGACATCTTGCAGTTCGACAACAAGATTGGACTTTTAACTATCGCCCATTCGTCGTTTTTCAGCAACAGGAAGTATTAAGTTCACACATTTTTTATTTGCGTCGATCATTTGAAACCAAAGAATCTCACCTACAACTAGATCTGCAATACGGTACAATGCCCTATTATTTTTTCACCAGTGATGTTTTAACCCGCATAAATGCATACAGGCTTGGTGTTAACGGTAAATTCAGATATAAGGACAATTGGTTTTTTCAACCAATTGCCATGTATGAATGGGAAGAATTTCTACCGGATACATACCGCCACCGTTTATCACTTCAATTCATTTTGTCTCGACGATTTTGATACTGAAATTAAATATCGACCTCATCGAGAACGAGGAACAGTTAACCTATTGGCTACTTTGGGCAATCGCATTTTTTTCATTTGCCACTTTATTTTTTGTTGTTTTGACGATGATACTTAGAGCTTCTAAAATCAGGAAACTACGCAAAGTTAGAGCTTACAAAAAGAAGTCTGAAGAATTACTGTTCCCTTTAATTTTCGGAACGTCTGATCTAGAGGAAAGTCTGAAATTAATTTCCATTCTACCCACGTCAAGGCTTTTTCACTCTGTGATTACACGCTCTATCATTTCATTACACAGAAATTTTACAGGAACACAAAAAAAAATATTGCAAGATTTTTATTTTCGCTCAGGACTGTGCATCCAATCCATCAATAAGATCAAATCTAAATCCTGGGTAAAAAAAATTGAAGGTATTCGTGAGGTTAGCAGTCTAAATATACGAGATGCTGTTTGGGAGGTAGAAAACTTGTGCTACCATAAAAACGTCAAGGTTCAAAAGGAAGCGGTCATTGGTCTGATCACTCTGCTAGGTACTGAAGCATTCACAATCATCGAAATCCCATATCTCGCGATTGATGACTGGACCCAAAGCTGCATACTCTACAACCTAAAGATCAACGAAATAAATGATTTCAAAGAGGTAAACCTATTGCTTGAATCAAAAAATAAAAGCTTACAATTGCTTGGATTTCGTATCGTAGAAACTTTTCAATTACATGGAAGCTACCATGCCATTTCTGGAATCGAAATACAGGATGACAGCAGTAAAACAAGTCATGACCTAAAAGTGATTCAGCAACGAATCAGCAAGCAAATCGTAGAATGACACATCTAGCCTGGTTAAATACACTGATCGATGTTTTCAATCATTTTATACTGTTCTTCGCGGTTTCAGTGATGTTCTCCTATTTAGTATTAGCATTCATCTCCTCATTCGCTTTGAAATCATACTTAAAAAGCAATCGTTATGTCAATTACAATGCCTTGTTAGCCTTGAGAGATGCACCTTACGTTTCCCTCATTGCTCCGGCCTATAATGAGGGAAGGACCATAAAAGAGAATGTTCATTCACTATTGAGCATCAATTACAATAATTTCGATGTAATAGTGGTGAACGACGGTAGTAAGGACAATTCCATAGAAGTACTTACCGATGAATTCGATCTTGTTCTCTCCGAAAAAAGATATAAAGCTCAACTAAAGACTAAAGAAATCAGAGGTATATACGTTTCAGCAAATCCATCGTTTTCAAAGTTGATCGTAGTGGACAAATTTAACGGAGGTAAAGCAGACGCTTTAAATGTAGGGATCAACGTTTCTGAACATCCTTTTGTAGTCTGTATCGATGTGGATTGCATTATGGAGAAGGATGTTTTGTTGAAATTGACCAAGCCCTTTCTTGAATCTAGCGATAAAAGAATAATTGCAACAGGAGGTGTTGTTAGAATTGCCAATTCGTGTGAAATTAAAAATGGGAAAATTGTCAATGTGAATGCTCCTGAAAACTGGATTGCGCGAATACAGGTTTTAGAATACTTAAGAGCCTTTATTCTTGGCCGTATGGCCTGGGCAAAATTAGACGGTTTACTATTAATAAGCGGTGCATTTGGAATGTTTGATAGAGAAATTGTTCTGGCCAGTGGTGGATACAATACTAAAACTGTAGGGGAGGACATGGAATTGGTGGTTCGTATGCGGCGATATATGATAGAACATAAACTACCCTACACTGTCAAATATATTCCTGACCCACTTTGTTGGACCGAAGCTCCGGAAAGTTATGATATATTAATAAAACAACGAGCACGATGGACAAGGGGAACATTTGAAACTCTACTCATTCATCGAAAAATGTTTTTGAATCCAAAATATAAAATATTGGGTTTACTAAGCTACCCTTATTGGGTGCTTTACGAATATTGGGCACCCATAATTGAAATGACTGGCCTTCTCATCACTGTGCTTTTCATTTTTCTAGGAATTTTAAACTGGAAATTTTTTAGCTTGCTACTGCTTCTCGTTTATCTTTTTGCTATTATGTTTTCTTGCATGGCACTGCTTGCCGAGGAAACAACTTATAAAAAATACAATACGTTTAGTGACCTAAGAAAATTGATTTTTATCGCTTTACTCGAACCAATAATTTTTCACCCGGTTACGGTTTTTGCAGCATTAAAGGGAAATTGGCAAAAATTAAAAGGAACTAGCGGTTGGGGTGAAATGACCAGAAAGGGATTTAAAAGCAAATAGTCGCACAATGTTCCAACAAAGAAATACCACTGATTCTTTTTTACGTATCTGAATAATCTTATCTTCGATTAGTGCATAAATTTATACTTGGTTTTTCAGCAAGTAAATTGAAGCATACCTTCTTAATTAAGGGCACAAACCTAGAATATGAGCTTATGAATAAAATAATTTTACTTTTCTCAATGTTAATGTTGGTTGCAGTTAATGCACAAAACACGACTCCAAGAAGTAAAACTGATTCCTTAATTCAACTACAGGGAGTTACATATATTGATCAAATTAAAGAGCTTGAAAAACAGCGCCTTATAGATTCTGTTAAACGTTTAGTTCTGGAGGAACAAATTTCGTCGCTTTCAGTAGAAGATTCAAGACAAAAACAGAATCTTCAGTATCAATTAGAAGAACTAAAGAAACAAGAAAATCAGCGAATTAAAGAAAAGAAGAAAAGGATCGCTGAACTCAGAAAAACTACGAAAGGATTTCCTGTGATTGGATTTTTCAATGATACACTTTTTCTGGTTTATTCGAAAATAGGAAGTTTTTCACCCGAGGAAAGAGCAAAGGCTATTGAGAACCGTATTCACGAACTAAGCAATGTAGTTGGATTTAGTGTCGATTCTATTCAGATTATTGAGGCAGAATTAAACTTTGACCTTGTATTTCGAGACAAAACCATTATGAGCATTTCCGAAAATGACGCACTTTGGAATAATACTACCCCAAAATCCCTGGCTGCGTCTTACAAAACTATCATAGGACGTTCTGTAATCAATTACAAACATGAGATCAGTGTTGTGGAATTACTTAAAGAAATAGGTTTAGTTCTTTTGGTTTTAATATTGATGGGAGTACTGATCTATTACGTTAGAAAATTATTTAGATGGACAGCACTTAAGATCATTGAGCAAAAAGGAAAACGGATAAAGGGTATTAAGATTCGTGATTATCAACTCTTGGATGCAGGAAGAGCGGTCAATTTGGTGCTAGGTGTCAACACGATCATTAAA
>JBFHIN010000193.1:0-4508 GCA_041596415.1 Crocinitomicaceae bacterium
AGCTGATTGATAATTCTACCGGAGAAAAAACCGGTAAAGTAACACTTGTGCGATGAAAATAAAACTAATCATACCAACAATTGCTGTGATCTTTACCAGTCAGGTAATTGCTCAGCAAGAAAGACATTTAAGTATGTGGAATGAAAATTCCTCGCCAATAAACCCGGCTACCGTGGCTGATATGCAGGAAGACCTAAGGCTATTGACTAATTTCAGAACACAATGGATGACACTGGATGGCAAGGCCTTTATTACCAATGCTTTTTCCGGTGAAGTTAAATTGATCAAAAATGAAATGAACGGCAGCTATTTAGGTTTGGGCGCTAATCTTTCGAAAGATCAAACCGGAGATGTTCGCTTCGTTTCAACAATTACTTCGGTACCCATTGCTTACCACCTCCATTTGGATAATCAAAATGCTATAAGTGTTGGTGTTGCACCCGGGTTCTATTCACAAGTTATAAGTGATGGCAATCAGACCTGGGATAACCAATGGAATGGATCAACTTTCGATCAAGCGATATCTAGCGGTGAAAGTTTTAGAGGGAGCACATCTTCATTTGATTTCGGAGCAGGAATTCAATACAAGTATTCTCCTGATCAAAATGCATTCTTGAATATTGGTTTCGCTGTTAATCATATCAATGCCCCGGAGCTTTCTTTTACTCCATCCGGTGCGCCAATTTTCAGGACTTTTAATTTCACAGTTAGTGGAACTCGTTTTAATCAGTTGAGAAAATTTGGGATTTCACCACAGGCTCTTGTAAGTATTATGGGGCCAAACAGAAACATCATTCTGGGTACATATTTCGACCATGAAATTTCGGAGGGTTCTAAAAGAACCGATTACGTAAACGGAACAATGATATCATATGGTTTCTTTTACAGATATGGTGACGCTTTCATAGCATCTTTGATGTATCGCTATCAAGGATTAAAAGTGGGATTCAGTTATGACGTTAATTTGTCAAAACTCACTCCTACGACAAAATCAGTAGGAGGTATAGAATTATTTCTTAAATATTCTATGATGCTAGATAAGTCTAGTAAAATTCATGATCGTAAACTATTTAGATGGAGAAATAATAGAGGAGGAATGTAATTAAGAGAATTGCATCCCTTCTTTTTCTTGAATCATCTTTCCACCTTCAATTCCACCCGTATGAATAAAAAGTACGCGCGCGTTATCGAGTTTTCCTTGATGGACAGATTGAAACAATGCATACATCGCTTTCCCCGTATAGACAGGATCAAGGGGAATATTGAATTGTGCATAAAAGGATTGCATGAATTTTAACAATTCGGGATCATATTTTCCGTAACCACCAAAATGGGCATCTGGATGTAATTCCAAATCCTGCAATAACTCTTCTATATAATCTTCTGAAAATGCAGATCGTAATAATAGAGACTCCAATTCTGCAAACGCATCGAAACCTTTGAGCACCGGAACAGCATGAATTTTCGTTTTTTCATCCTTAGACAACAATAGACCAAGTGATGTAGTACCCGTTCCAACGGCGACAAATACATGATCAAAGTCGTTGCTCGTTTCCATAAGTATTTCCTGACACCCTACGGCTCCCCAATAATTCGCGCCCCCTTCTGGCACTATAAAACAATTTGGAAATTCTTCTTTTATGGATTCTTGGTAAAGTTTCTCATTTCGAAGTGCATACTCCGTTCTTGATACAAAATGCAAGTTCATACCCAGTTCATGACATTTGCGAAGTACTTCGTTCGAATGAGCATTTAATTCCTCGCCTCGCACTATTCCTGTACATTTTATCCCGGCTTTGTTACACAAAGCTGCCGTAGCCAATAGATGATTAGAAAAAGCGCCGCCAAAAGTAACAAGTTGTTCACTCTTAACTGCTTGCATTTGCAGCAGGTTGTATTTAAGTTTTCGCCATTTATTTCCCGAAACTTGCGGATCGATCAGATCATCTCGTTTTATGAACAATTCAATTTTTCTATCCTCCGTTATCTCAGTTGATATCCTTTGCGTGACTGCTTTACTTGTATCTAAAATTATCATGTTAATGAATATCGTTAAATTTGTACTATGGAAGAAGATTTAGGGTTTTCTAAAAATAAAAAACTAGAGGATGGGGATTTCTATTTGAGTCCCGAGGGGTTTTACATTTTTACCGAAAAATACCATTTGAAACGCGGGTATTGTTGTAAAAGCGGGTGTAAACATTGTCCTTACGGTTTTGACAAGAAAACAGGACTAGTTAAAAAGAAAAATTAGTGAACGCCCATTTCAGGGTATTTCCCTTTGTATTGACCGATAACACTCTTGATGTAATCAATATCTTTTGCAACATCACCTGTAGGCTCAAAAAGTGAATGAAACCCTCCCCTTTTGTTTTCATAATCAATGTAACATATATAGATCGGCACCTTGGCTTTCATGGCGATATAATAAAAGCCCTTTTTCCAATTGGGATTATATTTTCTCGTTCCCTCTGGTGTGAAAACCATAAATAGATCATCGTACTGATTGAAAAGCTCTACAGCAAATTCTGTAATGTTATTGTTCTTTTTTCGATCTACAGGGATGCCTCCCAGCATTCTTAAGATCCAACCCATAGGCGGGAAGAACAATTCCTTTTTAATAAGGATTCTAGGTCGAATACCGTACATAAAAAATGCCAATCTTCCGAGAATGAAATCCCAGTTAGAGGTATGTGGGCCCATGACGATCACACATTTTTTAACGCCTTCCGGTGAATGCGGATCAATTTTCCATCCAAACGCTTTTAAAATAAATCGTGCTAAAATTTTCATGTCCCAAAGGTACATATTAAACAAATAATTTTATTTTTGTTTTATGCAGATTCGACAAACCCTAGCCTTATTTTCTTCTGTTTTCGTGCTTCTTGTTGCTCTTTGGGCATTATTTTTCACAACAGAGCTCTTTCAAGTAGAAAAATCGAATGCTAATTGGCAATACCTTCCCTTAAATGCTTCGAAAGTTGTTAGAATAGATGGTAATAAACTAATCAATAAAACACTCTTTTCAGTCCTTTTAGAGGCAAATGATCAAGAAATGATGAATCTGATAAAAAAGATCATAGCTGAGAGAAAAGAAAAAAAACCGGAATTCATCAATGATGGTATCGATGTGCACTCAGACGTAATTCTTTTTGAAGAAATCATTCAAGAAAAGGCGGTTCAAGGAATGTTAGTTAATTTGTTTAATACAAAGAAATTTGATGCTTATTTCAACCAAAAAGAAATTATTCACGCTAACAATGGTCTAGTAGGTGTAATATTATTCAAGAACGAATCAATAGATCCAAAAGTCTTGCAGAAATCGGCCAATGAAATTGTAAACACCCAACGCGATACTAAACCTAAGATTTCAGATGCTGACGAATTACTGAATGGTACTCTGAATTTTAATACCACCAAATATCAAGAATACTCTGTTAACAGACTTGATTTCACCATTAAAATGCTTAAGGATGGGATCTTCCTAAATGGGAGTGGTCGGGTAACAAAAAAAATAAACCTCAACGCTCCAATGTTAGCCCCGAAAGGACTGCATGTGTCAAGCGCAGCTGTTCCATCTTGGCTTAACGACACATTGAATAATAAACTCACTGAATTTGAAATTAAATTACCTGACATTAAAAATGTTTCGTTGAACCTGATGGGAACAAAAGTAATTAACCATTCCACAGGATTTATTGCCATCCCTCAAATGGAACTTTACATTCGTACAGCTTCCAACTTCTCTGTTCGTGCGTTTTTTCAAAACACACTCTTAAAGGAAAAACTGGACTATGAACTAGGGACTAATTATATTTCATTTCAAAATGAAAAGGTATATTTTAAACAATTGTCTCCGACATCATTTTACATTGGCAAGTCAGAAAAGCCCGTATTGATCAAAAATCAAAGTAAAACAATATTTAATCTTAAGGGTGACCTATCCGTACTTACTCATGTTGAAGGTGGTGGCATGATGACTGCAATTTTAGAAATGATACCTGTTTACAGTGCTACTAAACATCTTTCTAATAATATTACGACACTTAACGTAGAACTGACACTGGAAAAAGAAGATAAGGCCAAATTCTTAGGCGAACTCTCTTTCAAAGAGGGAATCTCTCCACTGAACGAAATTATGAAATTCTTATTGGTCAGCCAGATCACCAATTAATTGGTCAAAATAGTCGGCAGCCAAAAGCATTCGTGAGCCGTACCAGGAAAACATTTCACCGTCAACTAAGCTGATAGTGGCGTTTGGAAAGTACTGATGCAAGACCTCCTTATGATTTGAATTGAATGGAAAAGGTTCTGAGCTTAAAAACACAAGATCTGCTTCTTGATACATTCCTGGGCTCCACTCGGGATATCGACTTCTTTGCTCAAGATTTGAATATCCTATTTGCTGAATCATGTCATGGATGAAGGTATGCTTCCCTACAACATAATAGGGATCCTTCCAGATGAAGTACACTACTTTTCTTTCTTGATTAACTTCTTTAAAGTGC
>JBFHIN010000194.1:0-4470 GCA_041596415.1 Crocinitomicaceae bacterium
ATTCGAGCGTTTATCATTACCATAAAATCATCCGTTAATACAGGAATAACAGGTGCCTCATCAATGATCATCTGATCAAGTTTAACAAACATGGCATTGCGCTCTTTATCATTTTTCTCTTTTACTGCCTTATCGAAAAGTTCGTTATAAGCGTCGCTGCTATATTTGAAAGAGTTAATTACTGAATTCCCTGAATTCATTCCTCCCGAATAGAAAATACTCAGGAAATTTTCCGCATCGGGATAATCTGCAATCCAACCCGTACGCCAAATTTTAGCAATTCCCATTTCAATAGCTTTTTCACGCTCTTCCAAGGTACACAGCTTTATGTTCAAAGTGATATTAAGATTACGTTTAAGCTGATCGGCAACACCTACACACATTTTATGTGGCGCAGATCCCTCGATCGCATTCACGTAAAAATCCAACACAGGAAAATTCTTACCGTTAGGATAACCAGCTTCTGCAAGCAATGCAAGCGCTTTTGCTACATTAAATGGATGACCTTTTACTTTCTCGTTCAGGTAGTCGTCCATTTGTGGCACAAATCCATTAGTTGCTGCCCATCCTTCACCTAATAAGTTTTTATCTACAATTTCATTGCGATTAATAGCCATATTCAAGGCTTTTCTCACGCGTACATCTTTAAACTCGTCACTTTGGCAAGCAAGAGCGATGTAACTCATGCTCATCGAAGATCTCGAATCAACACGGTGCTTAACGTTTTTTCCCGCTTGCGCATCTTGCAATGACCCTAGAATGTGATCTATTTCCTCTACCGGTATTTCAAGCACAAGATCAACTTGACGATTTCTAAAGGCAAGTAATTCACTTTTCTTGTCTTTAGCATAAATCATAGTCACCTTATCAAGGAATGGTAGTTGATTACCTAACTCATCTTTTTTCCAGTAGTGCGCATTTCTCTTCAACACAACACCATCCTTATCCATTTTTTCCAACATGAAAGGACCTGTTCCTACAGGATGCATTTTAATATCTTTACCGTATTTTTCAACAGCTTCACGAGCAATGATGCCTAGATTTGTGTGTGACAAAATCTTATCAAAACCTACAAATGCCTCCACTAAATTTATCTCTAACGTATTTTGATCAATTACCTTTATTCCCCTAACACCTTCTTTCGGTAAAGATTTTTTAGATTTTAGGAAAAAATCTCTAGCACCCATAATTCTGTTACCCAACAAATAACTCATTTTATTCATGCTAAGTCCTGAACAGGCGTAATCTAAGGTATATTTAACATCCTCTGCTGTTACCTCTCTTCCTTCTCCTCCAAAACATTCATCGTCATGAAACTTTACTCCTTTTCTGATCTTAAACGTAAACACCTTTGCATCCTCGCTAACTGTGTAGGATTCAGCAATCGAAGGAACAACCTCCATGGATTCTACATCAATTTTAAGTAGGGGTTCGAAAATTTGCATTGAAATTCGCTGAGCATAAACATCTGCAGATGACATCGGAAACAAATTGTCTACTTTTTCTGAAGACATGAATTTAAATTCACCGCCATAAACCTTTCCGCCCACTGCAACTAGCTCTTGTTCGTTGGAGCCACCACAGGAAGAAAGAAGATTAAGAAACAAAACACCGAAGAAGAGTATTTTACGCATAGGAATTTTTCATTAATGGAAAAACAAATATATAAAATCTCTTGAATTGCCAAGTAAATTAGTAGCCTACCTTTTCTCTAACGCGCTGAATCACATCATTGGCCACAATTGCTGCCTTTTTTGCACCATTTTCCAGGGCAAGATTAATTTCATCTTTATGCTCCATTAAATAAATGTAATCAGAACGAATTCCATCGAATCGAAGCAAAAGAACATCCAACAGCGCTTGTTTAGCATGTCCATATCCGTAACCTCCTCGCAAATAATTCTCCCGCATTTTAAGGATTTCCTCTTCACTAGCAACAGACTTGTACAATGAAAAAACAGCACATGTATCCGGATCCTTCACATCTTCAAGCGTTCTACTATCGGTTTGAATACTCATGACCTGTTTTTTCAAGGCTTTGTCATCGGTAAATATATTGATCGTATTGTTGCGCGACTTGCTCATTTTTTGTCCGTCTGTACCTGTAATGTACATACTCTCTTCCTCTATTTTGGCTTCAGGTAACACAAACGTTTCACCCATCAAATGATTGAATCGCGAGGCAACATCTCTAGTCATCTCAATGTGTTGCAGCTGATCCTTCCCAACAGGTACAAAGTCAGCATCGTAAAGAAGGATATCCGCGGCCATAAGCATTGGATAGGTGAACAAACCTGCATTCACGTCTTCCAGACGATCAGCCTTATCTTTAAAAGAATGTGCTAATGTTAAACGCTGATATGGAAAAAAACAACTCAAATACCATGAAAGTTCGGCCGTTTGAGGAACATCCGACTGCCTGTACATCACTACTCTATTGGGATCAAGACCACAAGCCAACCATGTTGCAGCCACACTATAAGTATTTTCTCTTAAAAGATTTCCATCTTTGATCTGCGTGAGCGAATGCATATCCGCAATAAAAAGGAAAGAATCGTTTATTGGATCATTCGCCATCTTGATTGCGGGTAAGATAGCGCCCAGTAAATTGCCCAAATGTGGCGTTCCTGTACTTTGCACACCTGTTAGAATACGTGCCATAGCTTTTTTATTGCGAAAATAAGTAATTTCCCATTATTTTTACTTGCTCGTAAAGAACTGTTAAATACGATCACTCGCTCTCCAACATGAAAGTATTTGGTATTTTTTCATTTTTGTGGAAAATCTATGTGGGTTTGGTATTTGTCTTTTTTGCCATTTTGCTTTACCCTGCCTTTCTTTTAGTTTTATCTACCAAAAAGTGGAAGAGGAAGAGCTTCAACTTATTTGTTTTCTGGAGCTGGGCAATGCGCATTTGTTGTTTCTATTTTGTCAAAAAAGTAAAAAACACGCATCTTCCTGATGGACCCTATATTATCATCGCTAATCATTCCAGTTACCTTGACATCTTTTTTATGTACTCCATTCTTTCCAAGCATCCCTTTTTGTTTTTGGGCAAAAGTGAAATATTGAGTTATCCTATTATCAGAACATTTTTCAAGGGACTAAACATTCCAGTTCACAGAAAAAACAGCAGGAAAGCCGCTACCTCTTTTATAATGGCAAAAAAGGCGGTTAAAATGGGTTGGTCGCTTGTCATTTTCCCTGAAGGTGGTATTCCCGAAGAAGATCATCCGAAAATGATAAAATTTAAAGACGGTGCGTTTCGTCTGGCTAAAGATCTTGAAATACCGATTGTTCCGGTAAGTTTCACCAACCATTACAGGTTGTTTTCAGATCCCTTGGATATTTTGGGCCCGGCTCATCCGGGAGTTTCTCATGTTTATATTCACCCCTTTGTGCCGGTGTCAAAAATAAAAGAACTTTCTGTTAGAGAATTAAATGAATATTGTCATGCCATTATTAACGCACCAATATTGGCGGAACATCCTCACATAAAGATAAATTGATTATTTTTGAAGCATGAAAATTACACCTGAAATCGTTGATCACATTGCGCATTTGGCACGTCTTGAATTCGAGGGCGAAAAAAAGGCAATTATCCAGAAAGACATGGAAAAGATCATCACTTTTATGGACAAGCTTTCGGAAGTACAAACAGATCATGTTGAGCCTTTGATCTTTATGAATTCAGAATATAATCGTTTGCGTGAAGATGTCGCTGAAGTAACGGTCACTCAAGATGAAGCGTTGAAAAACGCTCCAAAGAAGGACTCAGATTATTTTCGCATTCCTAAAGTACTGGAGAAATAAAGCTGCTTGCTTACAAACTCCAGTCGTGGGTATTAACTTCCATTAAACAATGCTTCAGCAGCTCAATACTAGCCTTAATATCTTTTTTGTGCGCCATTTCTATCACTTGATGTAAATGTCGCGTCGGAATTGAAATTGCTCCGGCGATAGATCCGCCCTCTGTCATGCGCTGAATTCCTGCTGTATCCGTTCCGCCGGCCGTTAATATTTCAGCTTGCCATTTGATCTTGTGTTTATCCGCTGTTTTTTTCATGAAATCAATCATCCTGAAATCACAAATGGTTGAAGCATCCATGATCTTTATTGCCGTACCATCACCAAGTTTGGTTATCACTTCATGCGGTGCAGCTCCGGGAAGATCATAAGCAATCGTTGTGTCCAATCCAATACCAAAATCCGGTTTTATCTTTAAACTCGATACATTTGCACCACGGATACCTACTTCTTCTTGTACAGTAAAAACACCATAAATATCGTAAGGCACCTTTTTATTTTTAAGAACTTTCAAGGTTTCAATAAGGATAAACACTGCCAATCGGTTATCGAGCGATTTTCCGTTTACGCATTCACCCATTTCTATGAATTCACGTTCTCGGGTAATTGAGTCGCCGATCTGCACCAATTTTTTCACTTCCTTGACATCAAGGCCGGTATCAA
>JBFHIN010000195.1:0-4457 GCA_041596415.1 Crocinitomicaceae bacterium
AAGTATGTTGCCATCGTTGGAGAAGAGGAAATGGAAAAGGGATTCATTCTACTTAAAAATATGGAAACAGGAGAGCAGGAACCTATTGAATTTCATGCATTAATCAGTAAACTAAAGTAATGACACCTTTTGTAATCAATAATCAATGGATCAGCCTGTCTGAATTGGATGAAATTGTAAAGCAACATAGACCCATCGAGCTTGGAGATGATGCGCGTGCGGCAATCCAAAAATGTCGTGCTTATTTGGACGCTAAAATGCAGGGTCATAACGAACTGATCTACGGAATTAATACCGGTTTTGGTTCACTTTGTAATACGGCAATTTCAAAAGATGACCTCAACCAACTTCAAACGAATCTAGTTAGATCTCATGCCTGTGGTACTGGAGAAGAGGTGCCTCAAGAAATTGTGAGAAGAATGCTGGTTCTTAAAGTGTTAGGACTTTCACATGGTAACTCCGGAGTGCAAATAGCAACTGTTGAGCGTTTGATCTACTTTTATAATCACTCCATTCTTCCCGTTGTTTATACGCAAGGTAGTTTGGGGGCTTCTGGAGATCTTGCTCCCTTGGCGCATCTTTCGTTGCCTTTGATTGGTGAAGGAGAAGTTTATTTTCAGGGTAAAAAGCACAGTGCGGCTGAAGTATTGCATGGCCTTCATCTTGAACCAATTCAATTACAATCAAAAGAAGGATTGGCTTTATTAAATGGTACGCAATTCATGAGTTCGTATGCGACACATGCTATAAGTAAAGCCCTTAAATTATGGCATCAGTGGAATGTAATTGCCGGTTTATCTTTGGAAGCCTACGACGGTAGGATCAATCCATTTCAAGAAAATGTTAATGCAATCCGTAAGCAAGAAGGTCAAATCGAAGTAGCCAGAATTTTTAGAGAGCTTTTAGATAAAAGTGAGATTACGGTTCAATCAAAGGCTCACGTTCAAGATCCTTATTCATTCAGATGTATTCCACAAGTTCATGGTGCCTCGAAGGATGCTATAGACTATTGTGCAACGATCATAGAACGTGAAATAAATGCTGTGACCGATAATCCAACTGTTTTTCCAGATGAAGATGACGTTGTTTCAGCCGGTAACTTTCACGGTCAGCCTTTAGCCATAACAATGGATTTCTTGGCGATTGCGCTTTCCGAAATGGGAAGTATCTCTGAAAGAAGAGTGTACAAATTAATCAGTGGGACACGCGGTCTTCCTGCATTTTTAGTCGCAAATCCTGGTTTGAATTCAGGCTTTATGATTCCGCAATATACCTGTGCATCCATTGTGAGTCAGAACAAACAACTATGTATGCCTGCATCGGTAGATACGATCGATTCTTCGAATGGGCAAGAGGACCATGTTAGTATGGGTGCAAATGCTGCAACAAAATTGTATCGCATTGTAGAAAATTGTTTTACGATTCAAGGAATTGAATTGTTGAATGCCGCGCAAGGATTTGAGTTCAGACGACCGTTAAAATCTTCCCCTAGGATCGAAGAATTATTCGCAAATTATCGAAAAGTGGTAAACTTTGTTAACGATGACGAGTATCTTCATCCTTTGATGATTGAAAGTACTAATTTTGTCAAATCACATAATTTCTGATATGGAACTTGAAGATTTAAATTTAGAAGAAGTAAATGGAGCTGGGAGGCCAACGTTTTTAAAGGTTCTTGCAATCTTGAGTTTTATATTCATTGGATTTTCCCTCTTGTTTGGGGTTGTTGGTTTGGTGCAAGGTCCTTTGGACGAGGAGGCCATCATGGAGCAAAAAGTTCAGATGTCGAAGTCGATCGATGAGATGAGATCATTGGATCTTGAGAATTTTGCACAGATCATGGAAAAAATCGAACGCATGTCGGAATCAATAAACGCCAATTTTTATGCAGCATCAACTACCTCATTGTTGATCATGATCATTGGTTTGTTCAGTGTTGTGCGCATGTGGCAAGGCTTCAAGAATGGCTTTCACTTGTACATCATTTATTCCTTGCTGTCTGTTGTACAGATCTATTTCTTTGTATCGGCCGCTGACGTTCCTTCCTTCGTAATTATATGGAACCTTTTAATCGCTGGATTGTTCATCTTTTTATATTCGCGAAATCTCAAGTGGATGACCAAATAGGTCGTTAATTCCTTATTTTTTCTTAAAAAGACTTCCGAGTTGAATGGCAATTGCCTAATTCTCTTAACTTTTACGTAACTTTGCGCCAAATTTAAGGTTAGCTATGATATCAGTAAATAATTTGTCGCTTCAATTTGGAAAACGAGTACTTTTTGACGAAGTAAATGTAAAATTCGTCAACGGGAACTGTTATGGTGTTATTGGAGCTAATGGAGCAGGGAAGTCGACATTTCTGAAAATATTGACAGGAGAGCAGGATCCAACGACCGGAAGAGTAGAGTTGGAGCCGGGGAAGCGTTTGGCTGTATTGAAACAAAATCACTTTGAATTTGACGAATTTCCAGTATTGCAAACAGTAATAATGGGACACAAGCGACTGTATGAGATCATGACAGAAAAGGATGCATTATATGCAAAACCTGATTTTTCTGATGAGGATGGAATGCGTACTGCAGAATTAGAGGGAGAATTTGCTGACCTTGAAGGATGGAACGCTGAAACTGACGCTGCAACGTTATTGAGTAACCTTGGTATCGAAGAAAACAAGCACTACATTAAAATGGAGGAGCTTTCCAACGATTTAAAAGTACGTGTCCTTTTAGCGCAAGCACTTTTTGGAAATCCCGACGTTTTAGTACTTGATGAGCCTACCAACGACCTTGATCTTAAAACAATTAGCTGGTTAGAAGACTTCTTATTAGATTTTAAAAATACTGTGATCGTTGTATCGCATGACCGTCACTTCTTGGATACAGTTTGTACACATGTATGTGATATCGACTTCGGTAAAATCAATTTGTTTACCGGAAATTACTCTTTCTGGTACCAGTCTTCGCAACTAGCACTAAGACAACGAGCTGATAAGAATAAAAAAGCGGAAGAGAAGAAAAAGGAATTGATGGACTTTATTTCGCGCTTTTCTGCCAATGCATCTAAATCTAAACAGGCTACAAGTCGTAGAAAGATGTTGGATAATTTGAATATTGAAGAAATTCAGCCTTCAAGTAGAAAATATCCGGGTATTACGTTTCACCAGGAAAGAGATGCCGGAAACCAGATTTTAAGTATTTCTGGATTATCAAAGTCTATAGAAGGAAAATCTTTGATCAAGAATATGAACTTGATCGTGAATAAAGGGGATAAAATTGCCTTTATTTCTCGTGATTCAGTTGCGCTTACTGCATTCTTTGAAATATTGAATGGTAATATGAAGCCCGATGCTGGAGAGTTTACTTTTGGAACCACAATAACAACGGCCTATTTACCGAATGATAATCACGCTTATTTTGAAGCAAAATTGCCCTTGCTAGATTGGTTGCGTCAATATGCTCAAACAGATGAGGAAAGAGAAGAGGTGTATTTAAGAACTTTCTTAGGTAGAATGTTATTCACCGGTGAAGAGGCCATGAAAACAGCCAATGTTCTTTCAGGAGGTGAGAAAGTAAGATGTATGTTATCAAAAATGATGTTGGCAAAGGCAAATCTTTTGATGATGGATGAACCTACTAACCACTTGGATCTTGAATCGATCACTGCGTTAAACAATGGAATGAAAGAATTTCAAGGTACCTTGTTGTTTACATCCCATGACCACGAGTTGGTGAATACAGTGGCGAACAGGATTATCGAGATTACACCCAATGGTATTATCGACAAAATGATGCCTTACGACGAGTATTTGGAGGATACTAAGATCAGCACGCTTCAAGAAGAAATGTACGCATAGTAAAATTTCGTCGTTGTGGAGAAGTACAGATCCTATTACTTTAGGCATAAATTAATAAGTTTTCTCCGCGATATCGATTTGAAGGGCTTTCGCAGGTTATCTGTTGCTTTACCAAATATTCTCTTACCCAAAGCTGCTGAAACGGAGCCCTATGTACTTAAAACGACCAATAATCTTTTGTTATGGATCGATCCGAGGCAAGATCATGGCGTTGAGTTAAGTTTGCATCAAACAGGCACCTATGAAAAGGGTGTGCTTCATTTTATGCAAGAGTACTTAAAGCAGGGTGATACTTTTTTGGATATAGGTGCTAACATTGGATTGATGAGTTTATTTGCGTCCAGGTTAGTGGGTGACACTGGTCGAGTGCTTGCCTTCGAAGCACATCCTGAAACGGCATTACTACTGAAAAACAATCTACAACGAAACGCTGTTTCGAATATTCAAGTATTTGATTTTGCTTTGGGAAGTACACGTAGCCAAAGCTACATTTATAATTCTACAGATAATAGAGGTGGAGCCTCTCTGATCGCATCTAGTTCTCAGGCACAAGAAATTGAAGTATACCCCTTGGATGATGTTGTTTCAGAGGATGTGTTGCCGT
>JBFHIN010000196.1:0-4427 GCA_041596415.1 Crocinitomicaceae bacterium
ATCACGGATCATTGAGCATCCTGAATTAAAAACACGTATGAAGCCAAACGTATGGAAATACGTTGCAGCGGCTTGTTTACTTCCAGTTGCTTTCTACTCATTTTTTATACCGTTAAAATCCAATGTGCTTGAATCAGGCATGATATCTTACAAGGATTTTAACCCATTCTATTCTTCCAAACAAGGAATTTATAAGATGACGCAGAATCCCCAAGCAGTGAAATTTGAAGAGGGAAAAACGTTAGAACAACAAGTAAAAGAACTTCCTTCGGACGTATACATCTATTCGTATCCTTTCAACGACGAGTTGTACATCCCGATCCGTATAAAATCGCCAAACAATAATATCACTCCTCTAGGCACGGAGCAAACATCTTCTCCGAAACACAATACGATCATCTCAAAATTCGAGTTAATTGCCGGATGCTTTGGTAATGTTGAAAATGCGAATAATTTAGTGTCTACCCTAAAAGAGCATGGTTTTGATGCCCACGTATTAGATGTTATTAATGGCTTAAGTCGTGTGAGTGCTGGAGGAGTATCGGATAAAAACGCAGCTGAAAAGTTGCAAACTGCATTAAGTTCGAAAGGTTACGAAACCTGGATTTTAAGCAAATAAGTATTCTCAAGAATCTATTTTATACCCATGAAAAAACTATTTATTTCTGCATGCTTGTTAACATCGAGCATTTATTCATTTGCACAATTTGGCTATACGGATCCAGTAAAAAATGCTGAAGGAAGTGATTACAAACTAACCAAGATTGCACATCTGGATGCCACTCCAGTGCAAAGTCAAGGTTATACTGGTACCTGTTGGAGCTTTTCAGCATTGTCTTTTTTTGAATCGGAATTGATCCGTAAAGGCAATAAAACACCCGATTTGTTGTCTGAAATGTATGTGGTGAGAAAAGCTTATGAAAGCAAAGCAGAAAAATATATTCGAATGGATGGCAAGATCAACTTCTCAGAAGGAGGAGCTTTTCATGATATACCCTATGTGATTAAAAATTATGGGATAGTGCCACTTGAAGTGTATCAAGGGTTAAACTACGGTAGTGAAAGCCATAATCATTCAGAACTTTTTGCCGTCTTGGATGGAGCAGTGCAAGGATTATTGGGTTATATGAAGAATTCAAATTTTCATGAACTTTCAACAGCTTGGAAGAAATCATTCTATGGTATTTTGGATGCATATTTAGGACCAGATCCTGTTGAATTTGAATACAAAGGAAAAAAATATACACCAAAATCTTATGCAAAGGCCATTGGTTTAAACATGGACGAGTATGTTTCTCTAACTTCTTTTTCAAATCATGAAATGTACAAGAGATGCATGCTTGAGATTCCCGACAATTGGGCTTGGGGAGAAAGTTATAATGTAAACATTAATGAGTTGTTTGAAGCTTGTGAATATGCTTTGAAAAATGGCTATACGCTTGCTTGGGGAGCTGATGTTTCCGAGAAAGGATTTAGTTTTAAAAATGGTATGGCATTAGTTCCTGAAGATCCATCTACCATTGAAGTAAAAGGCAAGGATAATAAGAATTTCTCTGACGCAGGTGCAGATAAATCCTCGAATGCGTTTTTAACCCCTGTAAAAGAGGTAACGATAACTCAAGAAATGCGTCAGAAAGCTTACGACAATAAAACGACAACGGACGATCATGGAATGCACATTGTCGGAATTTATAAAGATCAGAATGGAACAAAATACCTTCTGGTTAAGAATTCATGGGGAACAGGAAATTATCCAAAAGGGTACCTTTATGTGTCCGAAAGCTATTTCAAATACAAGACAATTAACATTTATCTACACAAAGATGGTGTTCAACCATCCATAAGAAAGAAATTAAGTTTGTAGTTAAATAATTCAAGCTTTTGAGGGTATCGTTCTAAATTTTTAGTATGTTTAGTGGAAATATACTACTACATGGAACGATTAACGCCAGCCGAAGAACTCGTGATGTTAAAGTTATGGAAGTTGCAAAAAGCTACAATTAAGGATATTTTGGAATTGTATTCTGCACCAAAACCCGCATATAATACTACTTCTACAATTGTGCGAATTTTAGAAAAAAAGAAATTTATCAAACACCAGGCAGTTGGCCGGGGGTATGTATATTCTCCTAAAATAAGCAGGGAAAAGTACAGGGAGTATCTCATTAAACATTTGATAACAAACTACTTTGATAAAAACAAAGAACAATTAACGCATTATTTAGTTAATTTATAATCAATCTTTTTACCTTTATTCACTGAACTTTTTATTAGTGGTAAGCAACTTTATACTTGCTTTTGTAGTCTGTATGAAACACCGAACGAAAACAATGCAAATGAAACTATTACTTACAAATCTATTTTTACTGATTGCATGTACATTACTTGCTCAGGCGCCGAATGCGAATTTTACTGCCAACCCATTAAGTGTTTGTTTGGGTCAATCTATTTCTTTCACTAATACTTCAACTCCGGGTGGTTTTCCAATCACGCAGTGGAACTGGGATTTTGGAGATGGTAACAGTGCAACGACAGCGAATGCAACGCATACCTACGCTGCTCCAGGTACCTACACAGTAACTTTGGTAGTAACTGCCACAAATGGGCAGGCTGACGCTGAAGTTAAAGTTAACTATGTAACTGTAAATTCACTGCCGGTGGCATCATTTACTACATCAGGAAATGGCTGTACGGTACCCTTCAATGTAACGTTTAATAATACTTCAAGTTCTGGCGCAGGTATAACATATAACTGGAACTTTGGTAATGGTCAGACTTCAACACTTCAAAATCCAGCAGCTGTAACTTATAACTCAGCAGGATCCTACACAGTTAATTTAACAGTTACGAATACAAATACAGGTTGTACCAATACAACGTCTCAAAACATTGTTGTTTCGAATTACTCCACCAATTTTACAGCTCCCGCAACAGCTTGTGTGGGTCAGTCTGTTAGTTTTACGGATCAATCCACCGTTGGAACGAATTCATGGTCGTGGAATTTTGGGGATGGGCAAACATCAACTACCCAGAATCCTTCAATTACATTTTCAACACCAGGCACTTATAATGTCACGTTGAATTCACAAAACACAGTCGCAGGTTGTTCTGGAAGTATTGTCAAACCTATTACGATCAATCCACTTCCAACGCCTACATTTACTTCTAATGTGCAAACAGGATGTGCACCATTGACAGTTAACTTTACTAACACCAATACATCCGGGACTTCATACAGTTGGAATTTTGGAAACGGTCAAACATCAACATTGACCAATCCTGCACCCGTTGTCTATAATACAAATGGAACCTTCACAGTTTCGTTGACAATGACAAATGCCAACGGATGTACGGCAACCACCACAGCAACAAACTATATAACAACCACAGCACCAGTTGCGAATTTCAGTGCAAACGTTACTTCAGGTTGTGCTCCATTGGGAGTTCAATTTACGGATGCCTCTGTTTCTGCAAATCCGATTTCAGATCCAATTGTTTCATGGGTTTGGAATTTTGGCGACGCAACTCCAAATTTTTCAGGACAAGTTCCACCCGTGCATAATTACAACGTTGGGATCTTCGATGTTACATTGACGATTACGACGCAAAGCGGTTGTGTTGGAACGATTACTATGCCTGGCTATATACAAGTAGGTTCTATCAATAACGTTAACTTTTCTAATGCACCTACAATAGAATGTGCTAAGACGGATATCGACTTTACAGATTTGACAACTTTCAATGGAACTCCAAATCCGGGAGAAGTTACCTGGGCTTGGGATTTTGGTGACGGTGGAACCTCTACACAGCAAAATCCTTCGTACCAATATGCCGCGGATACAGGCTATTTTGATGTAAGGTTGATTGTTACTTGGAGAGGGTGTAGAGATACGTTAATTGTCACAGACGCAGTATACATAAAGGCACCAATTTCAAGATTTACACCTGCTCAAACGTTATATTGTAACCAGCCTGTTCCACAAGTGGTACCGGTAACAGACAATGCCATCATCGGCCGTTTGTCAGATGATGTGAGAATGATCTGGCGTTGGGGAGACGGTACACCGGATACAGATTTCAATAACGCTTATCTCGACGCCAACGGCAACGGCTCTACCTCCCACACTTATAATACGTGGGGCTCCTACACAATAAAACAAGTGGTATACAACTACACCACAGGGTGTGCGGATAGTACAACTGCAACTGTTCATATTTCGAGAATAGCAGCTTCTTTTACGCCATCTAATGATTCAACTTGTATCAATTCTGCGATATCTTTGACTGGATCTACTAGTCAAAATAGCCATCCTGGAGCAACATATACATATAATATGGGTGATGGTGGTTCAACTTCAGGAAACCCTGCGTCATACACATACACAACATCAGGTACGTACAGTATTGTTTTGACCGCTACTAATACA
>JBFHIN010000197.1:0-4418 GCA_041596415.1 Crocinitomicaceae bacterium
ATAGACATAAACATGCAATACGGGTCCAAGTTCGACGGATTGGAATTTATTCGTAACGAAAAGATCCGTTTGATCGAGGAGTTCCTGGACGTTTACGAGCAAGCAGAGTCGGATGCCAATGCCGTATTTAACCACAAGTTCGTTGTTGAACGCGCCGTGGTTGCCGATAAAAAAGATAAGCCGAAACGCTTGGTAATTATTCTTCTGGCTACTATTGGAGCATTTGTATTCATGGTATTCGCCTTATTACTGAACGAGCGTATTCAGGAACTTAAAAAAATTGATTAAGCCTTGAGGGCCTTTTTCAAAAATCCTCTTATTCTTCTTTCAGGTGTATTTTATCTGATACTTTCCTCCTATTTACTCTGGAACGATCAGGCCTTTTTAACACTTTTCCCACTAGCATTAATGGCTGTTTATTTTGCCATTTATTACACCGAATGGGCCTTCTTAAGTTTAGCATTTCTCACACCGCTTTCGGTAAATATTGAGGAATATACCGACAGTTTCGGGCTTTTTATTCCTACAGAACCTATGCTGTTCGGTTTTCTGATCTTGTTGCTGTTCTTCCAATTAAAAAAACCCATTCTTGACCGCAGGATCTGGCAAAACCCCATTATTTGGGCGGTCGGATTTTATTTGTTTTGGGTACTCGTCACTTCCATCACCAGTACACATCCTGTTGTTTCACTCAAATTTTTACTGGCCCGTCTCTGGTTTTTTATTCCCGTATTGCTCTTCGGTACTTATTTCCTGAGAAAACGCCTGAACATACAACTTTTCATCTGGTTGTATGTGATCGGAATGGTGGTTGCCATGCTTTACACCTTAACAATACATGCCAGTTATCGCTTTGGAGAAAAAGAAAGTCACTGGGTGATGTGGCCATTTTTTAAGGACCACACAATATATGGCGCCATGGTAGCCTTCGTTGTTCCACTAGTTTTCGGGCTTTATTTCTATAAAAAACACAGCGCCTTGATCCAAGCTACCATCCTTGGATTTATTTTCGTGACACTTTTGGGCTTGTATTTCAGTTACACCCGTGCCGCTTGGTTGAGTGTTATAGCAGCTTTGGGTGTGTGGGCATTGATACGTTTTAAGATAAAATTCAGCTTGGTGGCTGGAGTCACACTGGTTGTTGGGGCATTTCTTTTCTTCAGCTGGGATGCTATTCAGATGGAATTGGAGCGCAATAAGTACGAGCATACCACCGAGGAATTTGGCGAGCGTTTACAATCTGCCACAAACGTATCCACGGATGCATCGAATTTGGAACGCATTAATCGCTGGTCATGTGCTATTGCCATGTACAAGGAGCGCCCTGTCATGGGTTTTGGGCCCGGAACCTATGCTTTTGAATATGCCCGTTTTCAACAACCGGAAAATTTGACGATCATCTCCACTAATTTTGGTGATGGAGGAAATGCCCACAGCGAATACCTGGGTCCTATGGCCGAAATGGGAACTCTTGGTTTGATTTCCGTTTTGTTATTAGTCGCTGCTATTTTTTATAAAGGAATTACCCTCTATATAAAATGGCCCGCTGAAGATCGCGAAATGAAAGTATTGCTTTTGTCGATGATCCTAGCCCTAACGACTTACTTCGTTCACGGTGTACTCAACAACTTTCTGGACACCGACAAAGCTGCCGTTCCTATCTGGGGAATTTGCGCCATTTTTATTGCACTGGAGCTTGAATTGAAGGGGAAGAGCGCTGAATTAAGGAAAAAATGATTATTACTCATTTTTCTTTTTTGCGGACACAACTATTGATAGATTATGCTTTCAACCTTAAGTACCGGTTTGAGTCGGTACTGGCCGTTTCCTTCAATAACAATCGATTTTTCTGCGTCAAAATCAAAAATAACTTCCACCTCTCCATCGTCAATAATTTCCGCATTCAAATTGAACTTTAATCCGGTTTTATCCTGACTGGATAATAACAAGGGAAAAGTATCGCTATCTATCACCACCGAATTATTCGAACCTAAAATAAGGCGCATTTGATTGACATAACCAACCGGCAGCGTTTCATCCTCTGCCAAGGTGGCAAGAACCCCATCCTGTAAGGTCAACAAGTCATAAACTCCCGCCTCTGTATCTAATATTTGCCATCCGCCGTCTTCTTGATTTGGTTTGCTGTGATGTAACTCAACCCCTAATACTTCGATAAATACATTGCTGTACGCAATGGGTTGATCTTTCATTTTTACGGTCAATGTTCCCGTACCACGATTCTTTCCACACGACACAAAAATTAAAAATAAGGCCGCCAGTATAAAAAATTTAGTTGTTGCTTTCATGATGTTCCTTTTTTTGTGTCCATTCAAGTTAGCAAAAAGTCACATCAATTCCAAGCTATAAATGCTAGCGCAATAACGTTTATTCTTGTACGATTTTCAGTTTTTCACCCAAACAATCTTATACGCATAATCCGGCTGAGCATTGCCTTGAGGAGAATAGGGATACACTATTCTAAGACGACCTAAGCAGTTGCTCGTTCGTATCTGTGTAGCATTGGCTTCTGATGCCACAGGTAAGGCAAAAGCACTTGTAGCGTAAAACGTGATTTGGTAGGTTTGTTTTCGTCCCAACCATGAACGTTTCAATCCGCTTATCTTAAATGATTTTCCTTCTTTCAACTTTCTTGCACCTCCTTCATCCGTGTACGCATCTTTATCACGCTTGTCATTAAAAACATGTGTCGGTTCGTGATCGTAAACATCATTGTGGTTCCAGGGCTGAGGAGCACTTCCTCCTTTTTGATAGGGATGGGCGAAAGGGTCTTCAGCAAAATAACAAGGTTCATTCAACGTTGTTTTGTTGGCGATCAGGTTGTGTAGACATGAATTCTCGTTTTCCAGATTTCGCCAGTAGTAGGTTGCATTATGTACCCAACCCAAAATTCTTTCCTTGTCTTCCGACACCAAGGCGTAATTTTCCAATTTTCTTTTTCTCGCTGCGCGATCTCCTTTCCCCATTACATCGTCCCATTTTTGGGGCGAGAAATTTCCTTTTTTCAAGTCTTCAGAACTGAAAAATAACTGGATGTTTCTCAGGTCACTTTCGTAGCCCATGTCGAATACGCCGCCGTCCCACCACCAATCCATTCCGGTGCCCATACCCCCCATGAAACTGGTCGACCAAACGCTGTTGTGAAACTCCACACCAGTGCAGCAATTCAGCGCGATGTAAGAAGGTCCCATCTCTTCGATCAAGACCGGCTTCTTATACAATTTCCATAAAAAATCCACTTGTTCGGCTCTATTGCCGTAATTTCTGTCCTTATCCATACCGTAATTATGTGGACCTACGAAATCAGATATTGAATAAAAACTTGAGTAATGAATAAAATCTTCCATTCTACCCACCGATGCATACGAATGACAAAATAAGGTTGTTGGATTCAAGGAATCGTGAATGAACTTTTGTTGCTTGTAGATCCAGTTGCGCAGTAAACTGGCTGCATTTACTTCGTTGTTCAAAGCCTTATTCACATTGGTAACCTTAAATTTCAGGGATAAATTTCCAGCGTTATATTCATTGTTTGCCTTTTTATACCAGTTATCCACTTCAGAATAACTATAAGCTGCCATGTTTGTGCTGTAGCCCCAGCGCGCGAAGATATAGCGCAAGGTTTTTTTCTGCGCTTTTAAAATATCCTCGTTGGTAAAATAATCTTCGATGGTGGCTGTGAATGCACTTTTGTATGGATTTAATTCCCAACGTACGGGCTCCCAGTCTTCACCATCCATTACTTCAACGTGGTGACGAAACAAGGTGAAATACACTCCGAACTCCTCGCACAAGCGAAGCACACGATCAAAAGCATACATCTCATCCAGTTTTCCGCTATAATTATCAATGACCGGCCAATCAGGCAGCGCAGCTTGTGCACCCAGTTCAAAACGCGTGTAATTACCTCCTGCAGAAATCAATTTTTGTACACCTTCCAGTTGACGTCTGTTCTGTGAAGGTAAGTACGACCCGAATCCACCGCTGGAAATGTTTTCCGCAATGGCAAAAAATGGCTCATTCGTTTCCTGATAATACATCCAACGATCAGTATCCTTCCCCTCTTTGCTCACACGCAGAGGTCCTTTATGTTCGGAGGATTCACAAACGAAATTTATTCCTTGCTGCTCGAATTTCAAGACACCTTTCACTTTAACGCGTAAACTAATCGTCCAATTTCCTATCTCATCCGGACAAAATCTGAATCGCCACGGAAAGCTCGTTGTATCCTTTACAAATTCGTTTTTATAGCTGTGGGCTTGTCCTGCGTTGCCATAGAGTAATTCTCTATACGGCTGATAGTAAAAGGCAAAGCGAACTACTTCTTTGTTTGTCGGACTTGCTAACGTCACCGTAAAATCAAGTTCATCGGGATCAAAGGGATTTATTCCTCCGGTGCC
>JBFHIN010000198.1:0-4407 GCA_041596415.1 Crocinitomicaceae bacterium
AATAGGCAGAGAAAATGTTTTTTACGGTTGTCTGTAGTTCTGAACTTGACATTATTTTCTTGAAAGGGCGAATTTAGACAAATATTTCCTTTTAAGAGGTACGTTCAGACTTCGATTTTTCGTGCGTTATTAACACAAAAGATACCGATTGTTAATAAGGCAAGTACTTTTTAGTGATTCTCTATATAATCGATGAGTGAATGGATGACCTTTATATGGATTTCCTGAGCGCGATCTGCATATTCGGAATAAGGAGCACGAATTTCTACATCGCAAAGTTCTGCCATCTCGCCTCCTGTTTTACCCGTCAATCCAATAACTTTCATTCCTTTGCGACGAGCCGCTCGTATTGCTTCAAGAACATTTGCCGAATTTCCTGAAGTAGATATCGCTAATAAAACATCGGATTCATTGCCAAGTGATTCAACATATCTGGAAAAAATAAAATTAAAACCATAATCGTTGCCCACACATGTGATATGACTTGGGTCTGAAATAGATAAGGCAGGAATTCCTTTTCTGTCATCGCGGTAACGCCCAGTCAATTCTTCAGCGAAGTGCATAGCGTCGCACATAGATCCACCATTTCCACAGCTTATGATCTTTCCACCAATGCTAAGGCTCTTTACCATGATACTGCCGGCTTTTTCGATCAATTCATGATTCTCTTGATTGTTAAATTTTTGCAAAATTTCTATTGCCTCGGAAAAATGGCTTGCTATTTGTTTTGAGCTCATCGCATTTGAATTTTGTCAAAAATAAATAATTTAAGAACGACTTGACGTAATTCATGCAAACTTGTTATATTTGAATCCGGGGTTTTCCCCATAAAACAACAACATTATGAAGAAAAGCTTACTATTCTTATCTGCTGTATTCTTAGCTTTTTCACTATCGGCTCAAAGTGATTGTTATAAGCGTTTAGAGGATGCCTTTACTAAAAGAGGCGCCTACACTGTTGCAGATGATATGCACAGAAATGTTATAATATCATTTTTTGAGAAAGGAGGAACTGTTTGTGTTTACGGTAAGGCTAGAGTTGAAAACGGACAAATCGTTTCCATCTTTAAACAATTCGATGATAACACGTATGAATTGATCGACAAGAAATTTTTTAATGATAAAAAGGCACCGCCTACAATCAGTAACGGAATTTCGGAAATGATATACACATCTGACGGAGAGAAATTCAAAGTGATCTTCATCGAGAAATTGAAACCAAAACAAAAGACTGTTAAGGAAGTAACATTACCTGATGATCTTTAAAAGAATAGTAGAATCCCAACTTTAAGGTTGGGATTTTCATTTGTACCAACTTATGGATTTTCTAAAAAATAAAATTGTTTGGATTACCGGAGCATCTTCCGGTATTGGGAAACAAATGGCAGTTCAGGCGGCAGAACAAGGAGCTAAGGTGGTGCTTTCGGCTCGTAAGCTTGAAGCCTTGGATGAATTAAAGGAACAACTTCAACGACCTGAGGACCACTACTGCTTACCCCTCGACCTTGAAAAATCAGAAAATTTTGTTAAGCTGGCCGAGAAGGTTGTTGAGCGTTACGGTAGAATCGATGTACTTATCAATAATGGAGGAATAAGTCAACGAGCAACAGCTCAGGAAACATCTCTTGATGTTGACCGGAAGATCATGGAAGTGAACTATTTTGGAAATATTGCATTGACAAAAGCCGTGTTGCCATACATGATAGAACAACGCCAAGGAGTAATTGTTGTAATTTCAAGTATTGCTGGAAAATTTGGGTTCTATTTACGATCGGCCTACAGCGCCTCCAAGCACGCCTTACATGGATTCTATGAAAGTTTAGCCTTGGAAGAAGCGAAAAATGGGATCAAAGTTACCATTGCTTGTCCGGGAAAGATCAATACCGATATCTCTGTTAATGCACTAAATGCAAAGGGTGAGGCGCATAATGTCATGGACCACAATCAGGCGACAGGAATGAGTGCCGAAGAATGTGTTCGTCAATTGTATAAAGCTGTTGAAGCAGAGAAACGTGAAATTTTGATCGGTAATAGAGAAATAAAAGCAGTTACCTTAAGACGCTTTCTACCAGGCTTATTCTGGAAGATCATTAGAAAACAATCAGCCACATAAAAAAAAAGCAAACCGAAGTTTGCTTTTTAATTTACCATTGAAACAAAGGTCGATGTCCCATTAATGCATTGACATCTCGTTTTACATTGTTGATCAATGTTTCATTTTTTATATCACTTAATACAGTATCGATCAAATCGACAATTGTTGCTATTTCGTTTTCAATTATTCCACGAGTGGTTATTGCAGGAGTACCTACACGAATTCCCGAAGTAATGAATGGCGATTCAGTATCGAAAGGAACCATGTTCTTGTTTACTGTAATGTCTGCAAGAACCAACGTGTTTTCTGCATCTTTTCCGGTAACTCCCTTTGATCTAAGATCAATAAGCATTGAGTGATTGTCTGTTCCACCCGAAATAATGTGATATCCTTTCTTAGTAAATTCATCGGCCATCAAAGCGGCATTTTTTTGAACTTGCTTCATGTAATTTTGGTAGTTTACAGAAGCAGCCTCTCCAAAAGCAACGGCTTTGGCAGCAATAACATGCTCAAGAGGTCCTCCTTGGATTCCGGGAAATACCGCAGCATCCAACAAAGCAGCCATCGATTTAAGATTACCGTTGTTCCACTTTAGTCCAAATGGATTATCAAAATTGTGTCGCATCATAATAACCCCACCTCTTGGTCCTCTTAAAGTTTTATGTGTAGTAGAAGTTACGATATGACAATGCTCCAAAGGATCCGATAAGTTTCCGGTGGCAATCAATCCGGCAGGATGAGAAATGTCTGCTAAAATAAGTGCCCCGATTTCATCAGCAATTTTTCTAATTCTTGCGTAATCCCAGTCACGACTATATGCAGATGCTCCACAAATGATCATTTTTGGTTTTTCTTTTCGCGCAGTTTCCTCCATCGCGTCATAATCCACGCGCCCTGTTTCCTTGCTTACACCGTAGAAGTATGGACGGTAGAGTTTACCTGAAAAGTTAACCGGTGAACCATGTGTCAAGTGTCCTCCATGCGAAAGGTCAAATCCTAGAATCTTATCTCCGGGTTCCAAACAGGCAAGAAACACAGCAGCATTTGCTTGGGCTCCTGAATGTGGTTGTACGTTGGCCCAGGTAGCACCAAACAATTTACACAGACGATCAATTGCCAATTGTTCTACTTTGTCCACGATTTCGCAGCCACCATAATATCTTTTTCCAGGTAGACCTTCAGCGTATTTATTAGTTAGTACACTTCCCATGGCATTCATTACTTCTTCACTTACGAAATTTTCAGAAGCAATTAGTTCAAGTCCATTAAGCTGACGTTCTTTTTCTTCATTAATTAGGTTGAATATTTCCTGATCCCTGTGCATCTCTATGTTTATTTTGAATAATTTTCTTTGAATATGAGTTCCAATCCTTCAGTCAGTGAAGTCTGTGGTTTGTACGAAGTTAATTTCATCAATTTGTCAGAGCTACCCACACGGCGCTCAACTTCATAGTCGTATCTCTTTTTTGGTGCTTCAAGATAGATGATCTCAGATTTTGAGCTTGTGATCGTTTTTACCTTTTCAGCCAATTCGTTGATGCTCCATTCAGCTTCGTTAGCAATGTTGATGATATGACAACCTTTAATGTCCATTAAACGCACACATGCTTCTACCGTATCATCGATGTAAGTGAAATCTCGCGTCTGCTTACCTGAGCCAAAAACTGTAATTGGTTCGTTTTCGATGGCTTGTTCAAAAAATCTAGGAACTACCATTCTGTTATCTTGATTTCCGCCGTAAACATTGAAAAAACGCAATGAAATTACGTTAAGTCCTTTTTCTTCATGGTGCGAAGCCAAATAGATCTCGTTGTAGCGTTTAGCCATAGCATAAGATGTTCTAGGATCGACCAAAACTTCCTCAGTTAAAGCATTTTCGATGGCTGAATGACCATATATACCACTTGTGGACGCATACATGATTTTTTTGACGTTGTTTTGAAATGCAGCTTCTACTACGTTTCTGGTTCCGATAACCTCTACGTCCATCGTCTCAACTGGATTGTCGGCAACAATATCAACACCTAAAACCGCAGCAAAATGAAAAATAATATCACAATTTTTACTGGCAGAAATGACAACGTTAAGATCGCGGACATCACCTTTAATGAACTCAATTCGTTCGTAAGTAGTCTTGTCCAATTTGTTTCCTCTGAGCAAAGAATCCAGCACGATCACGGTATGGCCATCATTGACAAGTCTTTTCGCCAGATTGCTACCAATAAATCCTGCACCTCCTGTAATAAGTATTCTCATTTGCATTACTTTTTGCGAATATCGCTATTATTTTTTTCTTACATCCTTCTGATGGA
>JBFHIN010000199.1:0-4400 GCA_041596415.1 Crocinitomicaceae bacterium
TGTAAATCAATCTTGTTGCTTCACCCGCATATACTTGCTGTCCGACTAAACCATCATCGATCAAATTAAAGGCAAATTTGGCCATTTTCACGGCAATTGGGCTTTTAGTCAATATTTCCTGAGCCCAGTCGAAGGCAAATTCTTCAAGTTCATCGTGAGGAACCACGGCGTTTACCATTCCCATGTCATACGCCTCTTGTGCCGAATAGGATTTACCTAAGAAAAAAATCTCTCTAGCACGTTTTTGCCCTACTTGTCTTGCTAAATAGGCAGATCCGAAGCCGCCATCTACACTTGCCACGTCGACATCCGTTTGTTTGAAAACTGCATTTTCTTTACTAGCAATTGTTAGGTCACATACAACATGTAAACTATGCCCTCCTCCTACGGCCCAGCCAGGAACGACAGCTATAACAACCTTATTCATGAAACGGATCTGACGTTGTACATCTAAAATATTGAAGCGATTCACGCCATCTTCTCCTTTATAACCAGTTGTTGAACGTACACGTTGATCGCCGCCTGAACAAAACGCCCATCCTCCATCTTTTGGTGATGGCCCCTCTCCACTGATCAAAACCACGCCAACTTCTTGACTTTCGTGCGCATGTATTAATGCTTCCAATAGCTCAGAAACAGTTTTGGGTCTAAATGCGTTTCGTACTTCCGGTCGATTAAAAGCGATTCGCGCTACACCATTTGCGATTTTATAGGTAATATCACTGTATTCTTTTACCGTTTTCCAATCAATCTGTGTCATATATCTTTTTTATAAAAATATCAAATCTCCCTAAAATGCATTAACTCCCTTTAGGTGTATACATGGTTACTCCCTTTTTTTTATACTCTTCGAGCATTACATCAAGCATTCCTTTAGCATCAACCAACAGAGATTTTGCCTTACCAACCATTACATGCTTTAAAACACCTCTTTCTTCAAACAATGGTATTAAACCGTTGCATTTTCTCTTCTTACTCTGATCAGGATTATGAACAAACGTTTGCATTGATCTTAACGTTCTATTTTCAAATCGAACCTTAATGTCAAACGATTCGGGATAATAAACGGGAAACTTAAAATTTTCTATCAGATCCTCCAGCACATGTAAGCTAGTACCTGCATTGTCTAAACTAACTCCTAGATATAATATTTTCCCATTTAATTCAGTAATGCGATAAAATGGACTGTTTTTATTGTAGGGAGTTTCATTCCCGAAATGGTGGCCTACCAGAAATTCTGTGTCCGGACCAATGCACGAAACCGGCTCCGTTGGGTGCTCACTGCGCACTGCGTCCGGAAGTTTTCTGAAATACTCGCTCACCGCACCTAATTTGGAAGGCGCATTGGCCACATCAAAAAAATCAAGAGAACGAATGTAATCCAGTTGAAGCCCAGCGTTCGGTGAGTTTGGCATCAAAACATTTCCCTTGTCACCTACTACTTCTAACAAAGCTTCAACGATGTCTTTTGCGCCATTTTCTACAAATCCGATCTTGGACAAGCTCGAATGTACTAACAAGGTGTCTCCCGGTTTAATACCGATCTTTCGGAATTTGCGAATAAAATATTGTTTATTGAATACGCGCCCTTTTCTTTGGTCCTTATTGCGCCTAAGCTCTTGTCTTTTCTTCTTTTTTAAACGGTATAAATTCAGGAAGTATTCCGGTACCATTTTTCTGATCAACCTATTCATTATTGGGAAATAAAAGTATAGGTGATCGTTCCATCCTGCATTTTAGGGGCCGACCCTGAATATCCAAAACGTGATAATTTTGCGTATTTAACTGCTTGTTCAACCATACATGTCGTTGCATTGGAACTTCGGGCAGCGTCATAATTGGCAAACACAACATCGCCATTTTGATTCACCTTAATTTGAACTGTTACCCTTCCACTCGAATAACCGCAGGTGTATCCGGGATTTCGAACGTACCAATTATTATTTTGATGTGGAATGCGATTAGACAAAACCCAGTCGACCATTACGTCTCCACTATAAGATTTGTTCCCTCCGGTAGTTGCGTTGTTGTCCTTGGTTTTATTATTGTTGGTGTTGTTCTGTTTTTTACGATCCTCCATTTCTTGTTGGATTTTCTTTCGTTGAGCTTCACCACCAGATTCCTCAAACAATTTTTTTTCATAGTCCTTAACAGACTGTTCTACCTGACTTAAAGATTTATTCTGAAACCATTTATCATCCGATTTTTCACGTGTATCATTTTTATCTCGTGATATATTTTTCACATCAGCAGGGTTAAAATCTTCAGGAATTTCGACATTTTCAGGTTTTATTTCAATTTCCTCCGGTACTTCAACATACGCACCTTCATGAAAAGGCTGGATTGGAAAATATTGGGTATAGGATTCCATTTGCAAATACATAAACAAAGCAACATAAGCCGCAAAAGTAGCTAACAGCCCATATTTGTATTTGTCTAATATGTCGAAAAAATTACTCAACTACCCTTGGAATAATTACCTTGTTTTCGGCAGGATAATAATAGTGTAGTTCGTTGTTGTTCACCAGAACAATAAAACGATCGTCCACCACTCTAATCTGCTGATAATTCAAAGGTACAACCATTTCTCCTGAAATACTATAGATTCCATTTTTTGAGCCATTGGAGACCAAAAACAAATTTTTTGTCAACCGATCAACAGACGTAAAAGTTAACGGTACAATGATTTTTCCTTTATTATCGATTACGCCCTGCAAGGTCAGTTTTTCTACTATTGCTGTTTCATTCACGAAACTTTCGGCAAAATCAAATTCAGGCTGAATGATCACTTTCCCTGTCTGATCGATAAATCCCCATCCTTTTCCTTTCGAAAATGCCATTAAAGAACTTATCTCACCTAGATCATTGAAAGCAAGTGGTATAATTACTTTACCATTACGATCGATCACACCATATTTTCCTTTTTGTTTTACTACTGCCAAATTGGATTTAAACTGCCCACGTTTTACATAGTTAGGATACGTTTCATATTGCGCCTTAATGACCATTTTCCCTGTTCCATCCAAGTATCCGATCAAGTCTTCAAATACAGCCAAAGCTCTGTTTAAGTTCAATACACCGATTTCATCAAAATTTGCAGGTGAAACGATCTCCGTATTTTTTCTCATGATTCCATAGTATTCATTTTCCTCGAAGACTAGTAAACTATCATTGAAAAAATTGATATCCTCATATGCAGGTGGCACAAGGAAAGTCCCGTAAATATCAATAACTCCTTGTTTACCGTCCACTTGAACTTTCGCCTTTCCGTTTTGGAAGTTATAAGCTTCATTAAATCTAAAAGGAATTCGAAGATTGAAATTTTTATCGTAGTAGGCATACATATCATTCTTCGATACGTAGACCAATCCTTCAGAAAGAATTCCGATTTCATCGAATTCAACTGGAAACACTACAGCTCCCGAGCGATCGACAACACCGAGTTTATCATTTATTTCAACGATCGATCTTCCTTGCTCAAAGTCTGTTACCGATTCATATTCAAACGGAACAACTACCCTATTTCCTTTATCAATGAACCCATATTTTTCATTCTTTACTGCAAAAGCCAATCCTTCGTGAAAAAACCCAAGTTGCTCATATTCAGCCGGAATCACCACTTTTCCGGAAAGGTCCATGTATCCGTAAAGTACATTAGATTTGAAGGGCAGTAAATCTAATTTGAGCAATTTAAGGTCCGTTTCTAACTCATCTTTATACGGATAAGCGGGGAAATCCTTTTTGAATTTAACAATCCTTTGATCGTCAAAATCAAGCATATAAGTTTGGTATAACTTTCTCCATGCTTCACCCACATTTCGGTTTTTAGGATAGGTATCTATGAAAGTTTTGTAGGATTGAACAGTATTAGGTTCTGTTACTATTTCAAAAACTCTGTCTTCAGCTGCTCTTACGTAAGGATTATTCGGACATTTAGCAATAAATTCAATATAGGATAAAAGAGAATTCGTTTTGGTGAATTCGTGATATTGGGTCCTGTAAAAATCCTGCCATGCCGTTTCTTTAAGGTATGAATCCGGATATTTATCAATGAATTCTTTATAATCTTTAGAAGTATTTTTTAAAAGAACCTTATCGTAAGCAATCGAATCTCTAATTTTAGTTGCATTAAATAGCTCGTTTGACCAAGGATGTGTCTCTATAAACCTTGTATAAGCCTCAACTGTATTACGTTCTTTTGCCCGAACGAAAAATTGCGAACTAATATTTGAACGAAGTTCAAGTATATTCAAATAATCAAATCCGTATTTCTTATAGCGATCTTTCAACTTATCCTTCAACGTTCCGTATTGCGCTTCGGAAATAAGTATATAACGAAGAGCGGAGTCTAGATTGTGAAAAGGGTTGTCCTTTCGATAGTAGATGGTGGCTAATCCAAA
>JBFHIN010000200.1:0-4399 GCA_041596415.1 Crocinitomicaceae bacterium
GTTCCTTCGTGAATAAAGGTAGAAATTTCTGTGTTAATTTTTTGATCTGGATTAATAATAGAGCAAATCCAAGTATCGTGATCCACATCCAGAATTCGCAGGTCTTTTTTAAAAATGATCTGTTTTCGTCCCGCCAATTTATATAGCACTTCTTTAACTGACCATGCTTTGGTCATTATTTCGTTAGATTTAAGATTTAAAATCATTTTTTCATCCTCGGAAAGAAATTTATCTTGCAAGCGAAGTGCTTTATTCTGAATAAGCTCAAGATCCAATCCTACTTTAAAATCCATCGATAAACTGATTCCTACAATGCCCGGTGCATGACTTATCGAAATATATCCTTCTCTATCAATGTAAGGAGCACCATGCATGTCATAATGGATTTGCCGATTTCCAAACAAGCGATGTCGTAATATGCGGGTTGCTGCAAATTCAATCTTGCGTTTGGGATGAGAAAAAGAATTTAAACGGATAATTTCATCTTCGGTTAAAAGGTCTAAATAATCTTTTGGATCAAACTCCCTAAACTTTAAAAGGTGTAAGCTTACTTGATTAAATTGTATGTCTTCTTGAGTAAAGGGCATTGAATTGTTTTCTACAAAAAAAATAAAAATTTATTAACAAAGAATAGACATGTATAAAAGCCTTGAAAATTGGGAGAAAAAGAAATTATCATTTCGAGAAATCAATTTACATTTGTTAATGTAAGTTAAAGGAAAGTCAATTTAAATTTTTTTAACACACATGTTTTGACATTGATTTTTTCTATATTTACGGGCTTTCAAGCGAAAAATTGTTTAAAAAACAAACTGTACTTATGTTACGAAAACTTAACTTTTTATTAGTAAGCATCTTGTTTACAGGGGTTTACGGCTTTGCTCAGACGGGCTTGGGTTCCGTTAAGGGAACTGTAAAAGATGCCGACACAAAACAACCTATTCCTTTTTGTAAGGTGGTGTTAATTCAGAATGGTAACATCAAAGGTGGTGCGAATACAGATTTTGATGGAAAATTCCAGATCAATTCTGTTGCAGCAGGCGAGTATGATGTCGAAGTAAGAAACGAAAATGAAGGTTATCAACCTTCCGTTCTTACAGGGGTGATTATTTCTTCTGAAAAAATCACATTCTTAGACAATTTAGTCATTTCAAAGGCTAAAGATGTTAAGGAACTTGAGGAAGTTAAAGTAGTTGCATACCGTGTACCCCTTATTGATAAGGATGGTGGTGCTTCTGGAGCTACTGTAACGCGTGAGGATATTGCACGATTACCTGTACGTTCTGCAGCTGGTGTTGCGGCAACAGTAGGTGGTGTAAATGCTGATGAAGGTTCTGGAGAGATATCTGTTCGTGGATCACGTTCGGATGGTACCTATTTCTTTATTGATGGTATCAAGGTCCGTGGATCATCGAATCTACCAAAGTCGGCAATTGAAGAAGTTTCGGTTATTACCGGAGGTTTACCTGCAAATTACGGGGATGCAACGGGTGGTATTATTGCAATTACAACGCGTGGACCATCTGCTAAGTACTTCGGTTCATTAGAGGCTGTTACCTCAGGTTTTTACTTTAAAGGTAAAGACGAGAATGGATATGATGGAAAAGTTTATGGTCTTGATAAATATGGATATAACTTATTAGAGGGTATGTTGTCTGGTCCACTTTGGATGCAGAAAGATTCAACTGGGAAGAAAACAAAGCCACGTTTAGGTTTCTTGGTTTCTGCTAACTTAACAGATGAATTGGATAGCCGTCCATTAGCTGGTGGTAGCTACCGCATTAAAAAAGAAGTTAGAGACGAACTGATTGCAAATCCGTTGAGACCTACCTCTACAGGTCAAGGTACATTCCACAATGCTTCTTTCTTAAAAATGGATGATTTTGAGAAAGTGGATTGGAGAATGAATGCAAGAAGATCTGTTTTCTCTGCTCAAGGAAAGATCGATGTTAATACAGGACCATCTGTTAACTTAACTTTTGGAGGTTCGATGAACTACAATGCCGGAAGTAATTACTCCTATTCAGGTTCTTTATTGAATTTTACGAATTTCGGTGTGTATAGATCACTTGATTGGAGGGTGTTTGGTCGTTTGACGCAACGATTCACAAATGATACTGAAGGTAGTGCTTCAAAATTAAAGTCTTTCGTGTACTCATTAATGGTTGACTACTCGAAATCTACCGATGATGTGTACGATCCAAAACATAAGTACAACATGTTTAACTACGGACATGTGGGTACATTCGTAACAACAAGAAGACCTTCATATGAATTCAATGAAGCGAAGCAAACATACATTCATAATGGTTTCCGTGATGTAGAGGTAGCATTTACTCCTTCAGAAACTAATGCAACGCTTGCAGCAATCACAACTCAATACTATAATATCTATGCAGGCGATCCTGTTGGACATTACGAGAACTTATTCCAAATCCAACAAGGTAACGCATTAAGAAATGGTGATTCACCTTCTAGTGTGTATCAAATTTGGAGTAATATTGGAACACCATACAACTATTTTGGAAAAACAGAAAATGATCAGTTACGTGGAACAGGATCGTTCTCAGTGAACATTGGAGATCACTCTCTTTCATTTGGTTTCGAATTGGAGCAACGTTGGGATAGAGGTTGGACTTCAGGAACAACAACGGGTGGTGGAACAAATGGTCCAATTGGTATTTGGTCGATTGCACGTCAGCTGACAAACTTCCATATTACTGAGTTAGATTTGAATAGTGGAACAATTTCAGATTCAGGATCTTTCAAAGCAATAACTTATAACCGTCTGAACACTGGTTATGCGTATACTTCTGGAACAGGTCAATACGGAGGTCAAGAGAATAACGATAATCAGTCATTCTTTGATTACAACCTGAGAAATTACTTAACAGAGCAAGGTTTGATCAGCGGAGGAGCTGCTGGAACAGATTTCATCGATATTGATCAATATGATCCAGGAATCTACAAATTTGATATGTTCTCTCCGGATGAATTATTAAATGGGGGTAACTCATTTGTTTCTTATTGGGGATTTGATCACGCAGGAAACAAAGTAAAAGGTACAACAGATATTAATAAGTACTTTAACGAGTTTGATGAAAACGGTAACTATAAGCGTTTTGTTGGAGCTTTCCAACCTACTTATATCGCAGGTTACTTGATGGATAAGTTTGCATTTAATGACATCGTATTCAACGTGGGAGTTCGTGTTGACGTATTTGATGCCAACCAACCGGTATTAAAAGATCCTTACTTATTCTACAACGCTCGTACAGTTGCGGAAGCGAAAGAATTGAAAGCGAATGATCCGGGTCAATATTCTTGGGTGAATATCCCAACTGCAATGGGTGATGATTACACCGTTTATGTGAATGATGTAAATAACCCTTCAGCCATTAACGGATTCCGTGTAGGTAATAACTGGTACAATGCTGATGGTATCCAAATTGAAGATCCAAAAGTAATTCGTGGAGCTACTGGAATTCAACCTTGGTTGTTGAACCCTTCTCAAACTACACCAAGTGCGGATGCATTTGAAGATTATAAGGCACAAGTAAATGTAATGCCTCGTATCGCATTCTCATTCCCAATCTCTGATGAGGCTTCTTTCTTTGCTCACTATGACATCTTAACAAAACGTCCAACTTCTGGATACCGTTTCGATCCTTTCGAATACCAATTCATTCAGTCAAGAAGTGCAATTATCAGCAACGCTAACTTGAAGCCTGAAACAACAGTTGATTATGAATTAGGTTTCCAACAAGTATTGTCAAGAACATCTTCATTGAAAATCTCAGCGTTCTACCGTGAGCAAAGAAACAATGTTCAGTTGATCAACGTATTCGAAGCTTACCCTGCTACATACAGAACTTATGGTAACCGTGACTTCGGTACTGTAAAAGGTATGACAGTTTCATACGACTTAAGAAGAACTGGAAACATCAGAATGACAGCAGCGTATACACTTCAGTTTGCTGATGGTACAGGTTCTGATGCTACTTCGGCTTCAGCTTTGGTTAATGCTGGTTTACCAAACTTAAGAGCTATCTTCCCTTATTCATTTGATCAGCGTCATGCTTTTGCAATCACGTTGGATTACCGCTATGGAGAAGGAGCTGATTACAACGGGCCGGTTATCGGTAAGTTCAATGTGTTAGAGAACACTGGTCTGAACATCTTTACAAATATCTACTCAGGTTCACCGTATTCTTCTCAGACATTTATCACTGATGAAGCTATTGGTAACTTAACGGCTGGTTTGAACGGAACAATGAATGGTTCTCGTTTACCTTGGTCGTACCGTCTGGATTTACAGTTAGATAGAACATTTAACCTTGAATTAGGGAAAGATGACAAGAAGAAAGCTACATTCTTAAACGTTTACGTTCGTGTAACA
>JBFHIN010000201.1:0-4393 GCA_041596415.1 Crocinitomicaceae bacterium
ATAATTGCTTTTCACCCTTTAGTTTTGGGGTATGAAAATTGGATTAAAGTGAATAATTGGCCGTACTTTTTGCCGCCAATCACGCTACTTTCCTTTCTTACGGTACTCGCTGTTTTCTTTATTCGATATAGCTACCGAGAAAGAGCTTAATCAACAATCAACAAGAAATTATTTTTCTTACCCTTCCCAATCAAGACATATTTTTCATTGATCAGATGCTCAGTTGAGAATATAAAACTCTCGTCTACTTTCTCCTTATTCACAGAGATGGCGTTTCCTTTAAGTTCACGCTTCGCTTCTGCATTTGAAGGTAAGAAACCTGTTTTTGCCGACAAAGCCTCAACAATAGAGAGGCTATTTTGGAAAATATCTTTAGAGATCACAGCCGTTGGAACACCCTCAAATACGGATAATAGGTCCTTTTCAGAAAGCGCTTTCAGATCTTCAGGTGTTGATTTACCAAATAAAATATTGGATGCTGCAATGGCTGTTTTCAATGCATCTTCACCATGAACTCGTACTGTAATATCCTCAGCGATCGCTTTTTGAAGTACACGTAAATGTGGTGCTTCGTTATGCTCTTTTTCCAGAGCCTCTATCTCTTCCTTGCTCTTTAGCGTGAAGATTCGAATATAGTTCACAGAATCGGCATCACTTGAATTCAGCCAAAACTGATAGAACTGATAAGGCGAAGTCTTTTCTGGATCCAACCAAACGCTTCCTCCTTCCGTTTTCCCGAACTTCGTTCCATCCGCTTTTTTGATCAATGGCGTGGTAACGGCATAGGCCTCACCTCCTGCTTTTCTGCGAATTAATTCTGTTCCTGTAACAATGTTACCCCATTGATCAGAACCACCCATTTGTACAATACAATTCTTGTGTTGATTGAGGTAATAGAAATCATATCCCTGAACCAGTTGATACGTAAACTCAGTAAATGACATGCCCGTTTCTAAGCGCGACTTCACTGAATCTTTGGAAAGCATGTAATTGATAGAAATATGCTTTCCTATATCACGAATGAAATCCAAAAAGGTCATATCCTTAAACCAATCGTAATTATTGACCATTTCAGCGGCATTGTCACCCGAAGAAAAATCTAAGAATTTCTCCAATTGATTTTTAACGCATTCAACATTATGATTGAGTGTTTCTGCATCCAACAAATTTCTTTCTTTCGATTTCCCTGAAGGATCACCCACCATTCCTGTTGCTCCACCCACTAAAGCGAAAGGTTTATGTCCGGCACGTTGAAAATGAACCAAGGTCATGATCTGTACAAGATGTCCAACATGAAGAGAGTCGGCCGTAGGATCGAATCCGATATATCCGGAAGCTACTCCCTTGTTTAACGCTTCTTCTGTACCTGGCATGATGTCGTGAATCATACCTCTCCATTTCATTTCTTCGATAAAATTTGTGGGCATCGTTATTTTGTTAATTCTTTAAATACTTCTTCTAGTGTTTTTTCCTCTGTTTTCAGGGTAAGAACAAGGAGATCATTTTTCTGCGCAAACTGTGCAATCACCTTACGTAGATCCACCTCATCGGTAGATTCCAACAACCATCCGTTATTCACTTTCTCGACTTTACCTACGTGAGGTATTTTACTCAAGAATGACTTAGTAAGCTCATTTTCAAATTCTGCATATACAGTTTGATGTTGCGCATCTGCCTGTAATTGAGATGCTTTGTCATCGGCGACAATTTGTCCTTTGTTGATGATCACCACACGATCACAAATGGCTTCCACTTCACGCATGATGTGGGTTGAAAGCATCACTGTTTTCGATTTTCCGATCTTACGTATCAATTCTCTGATCTCGACCAACTGATTTGGATCAAGTCCTGAAGTTGGCTCATCCAAAATCAACACCTTGGGATCGTGAATAATAGCTGCTGCAAGTCCAACACGTTGACGATATCCCTTTGAGAGCATACCTAACTTCTTGTTCTGTTCCACTTCTAATCCTACAGCCTTGATCATCTCTTCGACGCGTTGCTTTACATTTTTTACTTTGTAAATTTTGCCCACGAACTCCAAGTATTCGCGCACATACATGTCTAAATACAAGGGATTATGCTCAGGTAAGTAACCAATCACCTGACGTGTTTGAAGTGAATCAACGTCTACAGGCATTCCGCAAACTTTTACTTCTCCGGAGGAGGCAGGAATAAACCCCGTGATGATCTTCATCGTAGTAGATTTTCCTGCACCGTTAGGTCCTAAAAAACCAACGATTTCACCTTCAGCAATCGAAAAACTGACATCTTTAACAGCTGCCTGTTCACCATAATACTTGAAAAGATTCTTAACCTCTATTGACATGCGTTGAAATTTGAAGTGCGAAGATACTAAAAATGCATGATTCTGAATGTGGCATTACAGGTTTCAAAAATCTTCAGTACCCGCATTATTAGCCTTTTTAAAATAATCTGGATTATCTTTGTTGCAATGAGACATGGTGTTGTATTAAAATCCACGGGTAAATGGTATATCGTTGAATTGGACGATCATACGGTTGTATCTTGTCGTGTAAGAGGAAAGATACGTCTGGAAGGATTACGAACCACCAATCCTATTGCCGTTGGAGATCGCGTAATATTAGATGAGCAAGCCGACAGCGAAGGGAAGCACGTCATTCTCGATTTTGAACCGCGAACCAACTATTTAGTGCGTAAATCCACCAATTTGAGTAAGCAGATGCAAATTCTGGCTGCCAATGTGGATAGAGCTTATCTTATCGTCACAATTAAAAATCCGGTTACACATCGTGCATTTATTGATCGTTTTTTGGTTTCTGCTGAATCATTCAGAATTCCTGCAAGTATTCTGTTCAACAAAATTGACCTTTACAACGAAAAGGACAAAGCACTGATGGATGAACTGAGCGATCTTTATTCAACCATTGGCTATCCTTGCCATCCGATCATGGCAACTGATGAAAAATCCATTGACTTTCTTCGACAGGAAATTGATGGAAAACAAGTTATGATCTCCGGACATAGTGGTGTTGGAAAAACCACCTTGATCAATGCACTTGATCAAAATTTAAATCTACGGACCGGGGAAATTTCAAAAGTCCACTTACAAGGACAACACACGACTACTTTCGCTGAAATGCACAAATTAACTTCAGGAGGCTACATCATCGATACACCGGGTATACGAGCTTTTGGTATAGTAGATCTTGAAAAAGAACATTTATCACATTACTTTCCCGAAATGCGTGCACTTATTGGCGCATGTAAATTTCATAATTGCCGGCATATGAATGAGCCTAAATGCGCTGTTAAAGAAGCTGTCATCAATGGAACGATTGCAGAAAGCAGGTATGCCACTTATGTTCAATTGATGGAGGAGGATGAAAACGACACTTATCGAAAAAATATTTATTCATGAGAGTTCTTTTGCAGCGTGTTTCACAGGCCGAGGTTACCATTGCAGGTAAAATTGTAAGCAATATAAATAAAGGATTACTGCTATTACTGGGAATTGAACACGAAGACAATGAGCAGGACATAGAATGGCTTTGTAAAAAGATCTGTTCTTTACGCATTTTTCAAGATGAGCAAGGAAAGATGAATTTGAGTATCATGGATATTGAAGGTCAGTTTTTGGTTGTCAGTCAATTTACCTTGCACGCTTCCACAAAAAAAGGAAATCGTCCATCCTTTATTGATGCGGCTCGTCCCGAAACAGCAATTCCTTTGTACAATAAATTCGTAGAGTGTTTGAAAAGTACTTCGACATTAAATGTTGCCACAGGTGAATTTGGTGCAGACATGAAAGTTGGATTGGTCAATGACGGACCTGTAACCATCTGGCTGGATTCTAAAAATAAAGAGTAATGGAAATAAAAGAGGCGCAAGAGATCATTGATCAATGGATAAAAAAATATGGTGTTCGTTATTTTGACGAATTAACCAATATGACTCTTTTAATGGAAGAAGTGGGCGAAGTGGCACGCATCATGGCTCGTCGTTACGGAGAACAAAGTGAAAAGGAAAGTGACAAATCCAAGGATCTTGGAGACGAACTGGCGGATGTGCTTTTCGTTGTCATGTGTATTGCCAATCAGACAGGAGTAGATTTGGAAGAAGCACTTAGAAATAATTTGAATAAAAAAACGAATCGAGACTCCGAAAGACATTTGAACAATAAAAAATTGAAATGATAGCATCAAAATTAGTACGCGAAGAGCTGACAGTAAAATTGAATGAAAATGACATCCAAGAACTTTTTCCTTTACAGGAAATGGTGTTAAATGCCTTGAAATCAGGGAAGGATCATTGTGTGCAAGCTCCCGAAGGAAGTGGGAAAACTATTTCCATAGCTATAAGTGTGTTGCAGAAGATTGAGGAGGCGGGCGAAGGTTCACCCAGAGCTTTG
>JBFHIN010000202.1:0-4344 GCA_041596415.1 Crocinitomicaceae bacterium
CAAACAGGTTTTTTCCTTGCAGAAAATAAACCTTGTGAGCGTCACGCGCACGTTGAATGGAATGTATCGTGCTTGTAGATTGTATCAAAAGCGTCTGCGTGTTCGTTTTTTTGTTCCAGGCAACCAGATTTCCTTCCAAGGTGTGATAAGCAATAGGATAAGATCGTTGATCAACATCGAAAGCCAACGGAAGAGGGGCATGCAGGAGTACAGGGTCTGAGGCCGGTTTTTTAATGTCTATAACATAAGTAGAGGCAGCAGGTTGATTTTCAGGATTCCAATCGAAAAGCAGATCTTTTTCATTGATCGACCAGCGGATATCGTCCGGCTGATGGCCGATGAATGCATCACCCTTCATGATCTCTTTCAATTCAAGCGGTGAAACGTTAGGAACTTGCTGAGCGTGGCTCAATGCTGACAACAAGGTGAAAAACAAAACTAAATAGCGCATGCCTGATCTTTTGGGTAAAATTAAAAAAGCTCCACGATCTGTGAAGCTTTCTTAGTGGGTTTATTTGTTTTATTTGTTGATCGGGTATTTACTTTTTTGAATGTTGAAACCAACGTTAACACCGGCCATACCACCTCCTTTTTGAGAAGAATAGAATACGTTAACAGGAATGTTAAGTGCTCCTGCACGAAATGTTCTACCAAAGGCAAATACGAATGTCGTATTTAAACTCAAGGAACCGCGAGCATCTAAAAATCGTTTGTCGAGGTTGTAGTTCGGATTGAATTCAGTTGGGGCAGGTGCTTCGAAAAATCCTAGCTGATTGTATTGCGGATCGTTGCCGTAATTGCGGTTAGCATATTCATTCCAGTCCTTCTCAGAAAAATATCTTCCATCGTTGCTGAAGGTGTTGTCCGTATCGAAGAACCCTTTAGATGTTTTCTTGAAACCAAAGCCCGGACCAAAGGCAATTTCCCATCCGGCACTACCGAATCTAAAGCCGTTCATGAGCACGAAGCTAGGAATGAACTGTCCTTGTTCCAAGCCGGAGATGTTGATGATTCCTTCTACTAAGGCAGAGAAATTTTCCGTTCCCACGTACTGCCCTTCGATCTGGTAACCGATCATACTCACCCCAGGGTAAATGTCCAATCCCCCTTGTGATTCTGGACGTCTAGCGAACTCGTTGATAGCACCGGTCATATACGCAACGCCAATTCGTGGACCTGTATTGTTGATCTTTCCAACATTGTTAGAAGTGATCAATTCATTTTTAAAGGTTAAACGATCCTCCAATTCCTTTGGACTGGTCAGGCCGTGCATTTCACGAAGCAGGATGCCAAGCATGCGCTGAATCTCCTCGTATTGGTTGTCGAATTCGCGAACCGCAGATTTCAATACCGTGTTGTTTTTCACATCAACGATCTTAAGTGTAATGGCAATCTTGTTTCCTAAGCCGTCGATGCTTCCGCAAAGTACATAGTCTACATTCAGTTCTTTGCCCAGACTCGCCAAACATTTTTGACCGTAACAATCTTTGCTGAACTCAGGATGAGCTTTGATTACGTCGGCCATGTCGAACTCGTCGTATACTTTATATTGCTGGATCTTGATCAATTCCAGGCGGATCATTTTGGCGGCAACCTCAGGCTTCGTGTCCAACGCGTTAATGTTGGGATTGGCAACGGCAAGGGTGCTCATATCGGCTTGACCGAAAGCGGCGGAAGAAAAAAGTAGAAATAACAAGATCCTTAATCCTATTAGTAAGATGCTTGTTCTCAAAATGTTTATCGAAGTTTTCATGACTTTGTGTTTTAAATTATCTACACAAATATTCAGTCAGAAAAGCCCGGCATCACAATCGATTTTTACAAGATGAAATGAGTTTTATACGAAAAACGCAAAAACATCAAAGGAATGTTGCATTGAATTTGATTTAACTTGCGAAAAACGCATATGATATAAGTTGTGGTTGTGAAATACACAAGTGTCTGACGCAAAAACGCCTTAATTTGTTTAAATCGATAGATCGGCTTCTATTTTTTTACGGAAGGAGTTGATCGTGCGGTCGAATTCAAAAAAGAAATTGTTGCGTTCCTTTTCATTCACCATGCTGATCAAACTGGAATTGGCCAATTGTTTGTCGATGATCATTTTTGAATCTTGCACGTAATTATGGTTAGTGGTCTCCAGATAGTTCATCACATTGTGTGTAAGGTACAAACCACTCAATTCTTCACTTTGATAGTAAAAGGTAGCGTCCGAATTTATCGTTTCATTGTAATACATGTTGAACTCATTGTTGGAAGCCGGAGCCTGCGTACCATAAATGAATTTTTTACCCAAGGAGGCCTGTTCTTTCAAATGCGACGAAAGCATGATTACACGATCGATCAGAAAAAGTGCATACTCGGGATCATCAAACAAGTGAGCCTTGTAGTAGTAATGGATCTGACGCAAGAAACCGCGCATGTATTCAGGATCGTATATTTCGTGCGAAGTGATCGAATTGTAGATCTGCAAGATCTCTTTGCCCAATTGAAAAGCTGTGTCACTGGTGCGCTCATGCTTGAACTTTTCGTGCTTATAGTCCTCGATCTGTAAATGAGTTTTGGCCCAATAATATAATTTGAAGCGCACCAGTTGCGGAAAGTTCAAGAGCTGAAAGAACTGAATATTATTCACCGATAAAATAATCTCGGGAGAGGACAATGAATCGAGTTTTTGAAAGGCCGACAATATGCCTTCCAAATAAGTTTCCAGGCTAAAATCGAAGGTGCCAAGTGGCGGGTAGGAGAATAAAACTTTTCCGGGACCCATGCCGCATAGTGCATCGAAAGAAATGTTGTAGGTCAAACACAATTTTTTTACTTCCTGTATGGTGAGCGGTGTTTCGTTTCTGTATCGTCTGTATACAGCGTCCGGACTTATACTCAAAACGTCCGATAAAGCATTACCGATGGAATCTTCACCGGATATCTTAGCTTTGATCAGACTGAAAAGCGTAGCTTGAATATCTTGCGTCATGCGTTTTACCTTCTTTTTGCTCTTCTAAATTAGAATAAATTTACGCGGAAAGGATTTTTTCTTATTGAAATGTTTTTTTGTATATCTTTGCACCCTTAAATAAATTAATTTATAAACCGGGGTTTCGCACCCCACATTGTAAAACAACTATGGCAACTCGTATTAGATTGCAAAGACATGGTAAGAAAGGGAAAGCTTTCTTCCATTTGGTAGCTGCGGACAGCAGAGCAAAAAGAGATGGTAAATTCATCGAAAAATTAGGTGTTTATAACCCAAACACTAACCCTGCAACAATCGATATCAATTTTGATAGAACATTGAGCTGGGTACAAGTAGGTGCTGAAATGTCAGACACTGCTCGTGCAATCCTTTCTTACAAAGGAGTATTGTACAAAAACCACTTGATCAACGGAGTGAAGAAAGGTGCGTTAACTGAAGCGCAAGTAGAAGAGAAATTCGCGAAGTGGTTAGAGGAGAAAGATGCTAAGATTTCTGGTAAGAAAGAAGGTCTAAGCAAATCTGCTGCTCAAGAAAAAGCTGCTCGTTTGCAAGCTGAAGCGGAAGTAAAAGAAGCGAAAGCTGCTGCTATTGAAGCTAAAAACAATCCTGTTGAAGAAACAGTTGAGGCTACTGAAGAAGTAGTTGAGGCAACAACTGAGGAGACTCCTGAAGCATCTGCTGAAGAAGGAACTGAAGAAGAAACTTCTGCAGAGTAAGAAAGTAGATAAATGAATAAAGCAGATTGCTTTCATTTAGGATATGTAGCGAAACTTCACGGATATAAAGGTGAAGTTTCGCTGTTTTTGGACGTTACGAATCCGGAAGACTACAACTCGCTCGACGCTGTCTTCATTGAGATCGATCAACAGTTAACGCCATTTTTCATTGAATCCTTTAAGCTAAAAAATAAAGGTTTTGCCGCTGTCAAATTTGAAGGGGTGAACACCGAAAACGACGCGCGCATCTTGCTGCGTAAAAAATTGTTCCTTCCGGCACAGATCCTACCCGAGTTAACAGGTAATGAATTCTACGATCATGAGGTGGTGGGTTACACCGTGGTGGATGAGAAATTTGGTACAGTCGGAATTTTGGAGTCGGTAATTGATTTGGCAGTAAATCCGCTTTTGCAGATCATGAATGGCGAAAAAGAAGTGCTGGTACCACTGAGTCAGGATGTGATCAAAAAAGTAGACCGTAAAAAGAAAGAATTGCATATTCTGGCTCCCGAAGGTCTTATCGATCTGTATCTGGGATAGGAGAGATGTCCGTTTTTACATTCAAACATTTTACCATTTCGCAAGCCAATGCTGCTTTAAAAGTAGGGACGGATGCCATGTTGCTTGGTGCGCTCATCGATTGCGCCGGTA
>JBFHIN010000203.1:0-4342 GCA_041596415.1 Crocinitomicaceae bacterium
ACAGTACTGCTGCACCACGTTTCCAAGGAAGAGAGGGATACGATGAAGCTATTCAAAACAGTATGCCTCGTCAGGAAAAACAGCAACCTGCAGTAGCTGAACCTAAAATTGGACGAAATGATGCTTGTCCATGCGGTAGTGGTAAAAAATACAAGAATTGCCACGGTAAATAATCCGTTACATGATCAAAGAGATAAACACTGTAGCTTTGGTTGGCAGCGGAAATGTTGCCAACCATTTGGGTGTTGCTCTGAAAGATCGCGGCGTGAACATTTCCGGTGTTTTCGGTAGAAATGAAAAAACTGTTGATGAGCTACGAAATCTACTTCGCTGTAAAAAATTCTTAACGCTAGATGAGATCAAAGCTGATCTTGTTATAGTTTGCGTTAAAGACGACGCTATTTCCGATATTCTTGAAGGGTTGGACAAAGAGCAGCTTGTTGCCTATACATCTGGATCAATGACGCTTAACTCGCTTGCTAGAAAAGATCATACCGGAGTTTTTTATCCCTTTCAAACTTTTACAGCTGGTAAAGAGGTAAATATGTTCGAAGTACCCTTTTTCATAGAGGCGAACGACACTTATTTCGCACACTTACTCTTCGATCTGGCCTGGAAACTGAGTCGCAAAGTACAATTCTGCGATTCTGAAAACAGAAAATTGTATCATTTGTGTGGTGTTTGGGTGAACAACTTCACTAATCATATCGCTTATCAGGCAAAGGATTTTACCGACAAACATGATTTGGATTGGACTAACCTACTTCCACTTTTAAAAGAAACGGTTGATAAAATTGAAAAGATGAATCCATACGAAGCGCAAACCGGACCCGCAAGAAGAAATGATCAAGCAACAATTCAACTACAAGAATCTATGCAACACGGAATTCAAAAAGAAATATATTCTCTTTTGACCAAAAGCATCATTGAAACTTATAAAAAAGCGTAATGGAGAGCTATAAGATCAAACTCAATAAAATAAGTACTTTTTTATTCGATGTCGACGGTGTGTTAACAGACGGAAATGTAACACTTTATAAAGATGAAATTGTGCGTACTCTCAATTCACGTGACGCTTATGCCATTCAATATGCCATTAAAATGGGTTACAAGATCATGATCGTTACCGGAGGAAATTCACAAGAGGTAAAAGATCGTTTGTTAGGTCTGGGAGTACAGGAGGTTTTTCTTTCTTCGTTTAACAAATTGAACGTATACAAAGCGATTAAAGAAAAATATAAGCTTAAAGACGAAGAAGTGTTATATATGGGCGACGATATCCCGGATTACGAAGTTATGAGTACTGTTGGGGTGGCAGCTTGTCCACAAGACGCCGCAGTTGAGATCAAACATATTAGCCAATATCAATCACCTTTTAATGGTGGGCGACACTGCGTTCGTGACGTAATTGAACAAACCTTACGCGTACAAGGAAATTGGTTTTCAGAAACTGCTTTTGAATGGTAATCAGTACTTGATCATTTTGCGTGTCCCAAGCAATTGATCATTTTGGTCTTTTATATTTAACAAATAAGAACCTTGTAGCAGATCAGAGGTCTCGATTGATGCTTGATTCATTAATTTCAAACGCTCTACTACCCTTCCTTGAATATCAAGTATTTCCAAAATGTAGGGATCAGCATTGTAAGGATTCACTTGTATTTTCTCGTTAAAGGGATTCGGATAAACATTAAAATCATCCGATAACTGATTCTCATATACATTCACAATCGAATTTGGGAAAGGAGTCCCTGTAGTATTCGGATAATCATCTCCAGGACCTATTTTAAGTACGTAAACATTTGCTCCCCCTGCACCATATTCTGAAAAATATCCCACTGAAATTGCCCCTCCATCACTCGTTTTTATCAAATCCCCGACAATATCTTCTTTTGGATAACTCACCAAAACATAAGAATTGTCCCACCAAAGATCCTGCGTAAATCTTGCGATGGAAATATCGAACCCATCTTGAAATGAGCTGGGATCAGTATAGGTATATGCGATGTAGGTTTTATTCAAAGGACCGTAGTGTGTGATACTTTGAAGAATGTTCGGGCCATTATTGGATTGTTCAATATCGTAATCTAGTGTACCATTAAAAAATAAACGTCCACTAAATGGGTTTTTATCATTTACAACTGTATTGAATCTCCATCCCACAAAATCAATAATAGATTCATTGGTATTTATGGTAACATCGTTAATACCGTATTCGCCATTCTTACCAAGCGTATCTGACCACAATAAGGTTCCATTTTCATGTATTGCAAAAACAAAACCCTTTAGCATCAATGAATCTTCGATATATCTTTCACCACCAATTACATAAACTGAATCATTTAGAGCTACAATTCCATTAGCCCGATCCTCACCACTTCCGCCCCACTTGCGTGTCCAGAGTGTATCTCCTAATTTGTTGGTTCTCACCAAATAAATATCGTTATCGCCATTAAGAGTCGAATTTGTTTCTCCAACCATTAGTACTCCACTGTCTCTAGTTAGCGCAGCATCATTAATGCGTTCCCAACCGCTTTCACCATAAGTTTTTTCCCATTCTAGGATACCGCTTTCATCCGTCTTAACTAAATAAGCATCGTAGCCTCCATTACCCATGGAATTCGTATAACCAGTAATAAAATAGCCAAAGTTTTTTTTGTAAAGGACTCTTCTTCCCCATTCAAATTCGTTTCCCCCATAGTGTCTAGACCAAACAAAATTTCCGTTTTTGTCTAATTTCAACAAGAAAGCTTGCGATGGAGCATCTAAAAAACTACTGGAACTTCCGCAGACAGCATAAGAACTGTCTTCTAGTTGCACAATTCCCTGACCATAATCATAACCATTACTCGAATAAACCTTATAAAATTTCTCCTGAGTACTTGCTATAAAGCTCAGTACCACAATAATTAAAGTCAAGTAAATTCTTAAAAAGCGCATCGTAATCTGAAGTTTAAAGATTTACCTAAGCCATTAGAGGAAACAAGTCCATATAGATCTTCAGAACCCACAGAAAAATCTACTATTTTATATCTGTAATTGATGTACATCCCTGCTCTGAATCGTGAAAATCCACCATACATTGCCGTAGCTGCTATTTGTATAAAATCCCATGGTTTAATTTCAACACCCGCATATAATAAAGGTGTGTAAGCCGTGGTTGTATACATGCGAATACCAAATAAACTTTGGAAAAGCTCTGTGGAATTTCTGTCTATAATTTTTCCTACTTGAATTAAACCAGGCAAAAATGCAAGTGTATTCGTTTCGGTTGAATCAATTCCGAAAGTGTTCAAATAGTTGAATTCTTGGTTTAATATAGAATTTTCGTCGGTAAAATCAGTAAATGTAAAGCCTTCAAAGTTGATAGTTGTATCCATTTGATAACGTTGAACGGGCGTATTAATATAGCCAAACCCTAAGTTTTTGACTAAAAGTTGTACATAGGCTGTTTTTTCATGCTTGAACTGAACGGGTATGCGTACATCTGCGTCTATACCGAATCCAACCCCCTTATTGAAATTGGAGGAACTGGCATATTTAAATGTTCCGTCCATTATTAAACTCACAGAATCACCTGATTCATTTTGAAACAACACACCATCTCTAACATAGGCCTCTGCGTACGATGAAATGTTATACAAATTAAAAGTAACTGAAGATTTTAATGCCTTATCAATAACACCGAAGCCAACTTTTTGAAAGGACATTTGACTAAATTGAGTTCCGGAAAAGTCGAGCCCTTCACCTAAGTATCTTTCATTACCATAGAAAGTTAAACCAAAAAGGTCCTTGGCATAAACCGAAGACGAATAATTATAATATCCTGCTTTCACTAGAAATCCGAATTTTTCATTTTTGAATAGATTGACTGAAAGATTCCTGTATTCAAGTTCACCCGTTAGATCGCTTCCAAAGCGATTAATTTCAGAATGCCGATCAAAGGACTTTTTTTTATCTTCATCTCTAATGAATCCACCCCAAATTAGTTTGGAGGTCATCTCATTATACATGGCCGTGGAAGAATAATCGGCAAAACCCTGGACGAAAATTTCTTGGGAATATTGTGCAGTGTCGTGCTGAATGGGTAAAAGTAGCTGTGCATTCAACGTAAATGCAGTAAGTAAAGATCCAATGAAAACTACACACTTCATCAGATCTTGGCTTTATATTTTAGATTGGCATTCAATTTTACCGCTAAAAACGCATTTACAGGGATGGACACTTGTTGATTACTATTTGTCAGTGGATCAGGGGTGTCGAATTTGGCCTCAATTATAACTTTTTCTGTTATGTTTAAATCCTTGGCTACAGCCTCATTTACGATAAAATGTACCTCACT
>JBFHIN010000204.1:0-4333 GCA_041596415.1 Crocinitomicaceae bacterium
ACGCACATTCATTTTTATAGGTCTTACCACCGAGCAACTGTCGTTGTTCCAAATGCGCACCGTGTAAAACATGCTGCTGTCTGCTGAAAAAACCGGGTTGGGGCAATTAGCACAACTTAAACCGGGAGCAGGGTTTTGCGGTGTGCCACGCGGTGAAGACCACTCATAACGTTGACCTCCACTGACATTGAGTTGCAAGGTTGAACCGTAACAAAGTGTGGTATCGTTGGGAACAGTAACTGAGAAGGTGTCGCAGGTGGTGGAGTGAGTTAGAAAAAAACCACCGTAAATGTTAAATTGACCTATATTGGAAAAATGATCCCATTGGAGCCTCCATTTTAGGGAATTATTGGCAACAAAACTTTCAACGTTAATTAGACCATCAGAACCCCCAACAACGAAATCGGGGGTGTCATCATCTAATCCATATAGTACATCATTTTGATAATAAAAATGACCCTTGACGCCAGCTCCAGGCCAAAAATTATTGACGTTATCAGAACCTGCTAAGTACCCAACTTGTTGCCAAGTGGAGTTGTAAAAACTTAAATAAGAACCATCGTTTGAAAGTCCTAATCTATCTGTATAAAGTGCAAAACCAAACGGGATATTTGTTTTTTGTTTGTTTAATTTATCAATTTGAAAATCAATTATCCACTCATCTCCAATGTCGTTTAAAGAAATGTAAGTCGAACTATTCATTAAAAAGGAGGAATTTTCATAGATAACATAAAGATAGAAGCAATTAAAACGACATGGAAAACATAATGAATCCTGAGAAGGAATATCAATATTATATTGGTTTGTTGAGGCTGATATTAAATCCGTAACATCTCTTGCATGTAAAGAAATATATTTTTCTATGGAATTTCCAGAAGCAATAAATTCTAAGCCAGTGACACTAGTACTATCGAAGAGAATTGAATTAGAATTTAATTGTATTTGAGTAGGAGAAAATATTCCACTCCCATTTCCATAATGTATACCAAAAAGTACTGCTTTTTTAATTTGGCTACCTGGTTCAATAAATATCTCAAAGGTTCCGGAGCCATAACCAAGACTTGTTGAAAAACCAGCCCCAGTCACTCCACATTTACATACATCTTGATAATATGTTATTTGAGAAATAACATTGGATTTGTATGTAAAAAACAATGAAGTGAGGATAAGAAATAATTTCATAAAAAAGTTTGAAATTTCATTTTTTTTTTTATGAGGTTTGACGACTAAACTAATAACTATAACCATGAAAAACAAAATTTTTTTTCTAGTACTCATTTTAATGTTTCAGTCTTTATCATTTTGTCAAAATCCTCTTTGGGTGAATGCACCTTTTTCAATAATAAATACAACTTTATCAATCCTCCCTATCAATCCCGACCCAAATCAAAACAGTCCTGAATCTCCGTATGATTATTATGACGGTAATAAGGCTGAATTTTCTTCAAATGGAATAGCCGATATTAACGGCAATGTAAAATTTTTTATAGTTGATGGATTGATTTACAACCGAGAGGGTCGTTTTCTATGCTATGCCTGGGGCAATTATGCTAAAAATCCTTTTGCTTATCCCCCTCTAAACTATAATGCTGATGGATTCACATACACTGTTAATGGAAACGGTGGTGGTGAAATTTTAATTATTCCACATCCTACAAATTGTGAACAGTTTTTAATTATCGGTTCAGTTGAAAGCTATTCAGGTCAAAAAGTTTCAGAACCGTATTATGCATTTTTTGATTATACACAGGAAAAAATAATACGAGGTGGTCCATGGTATTCAACCTATGATATTGACAATAGTTCAAACGTGGTAGATGAATTATTTAATAATCAAACGTTACTTCCAAATGGTGATTCTCAATTTGCAGGTGATGCCTATGGAGAATCAACAAAAGGAGTAGGTGCTGTGAGTTTTGCCTGTACAAAACCACAGGCCGATGGTTCTCGTTTTATTTTTGGATGTTTTGGAAAGAGAATCATTGCCCTAAAGTTTAATTCAGACGGTAGCTTATTTTATTGGAAACGCTTTTTGATTCCGTACTCAAATTTCTATAGTTCTGGATCCGATTCCTATTATCGCTCTGAGTTGGAAGTGCATCAGGACCCTAATAATCAAAACATTACGTTAGCCTTTTCAAAAAGATGTTATATTTCTTCCAATTATGCTTCCGTAGTTCAAATTCTTGATTATAGTCCCGATTTTATGTTTCCACTAACGGCTGGCGAATTTGCTTTTTTCGTTAACGATGTGAATAACAATATATCTGCCGTTAAAGGATTGGAATTCACAAAAAGTGGCAAGTATCTGTATATAACTACTAATTCAAATAATTCAGTGCCCAGTGAAGTTTATTATGTTGATAGAACTAACCCTACTCCACAACTTGTGAACTTAGGATTGTCTTTATCACATCCCTTAGAGTTTAGTTTCATTGAACGTTCGTCTGACAATAAACTCATGTTCTCAACTCCAAATGGCCTTTATTCACTTTCTAATCCAGATTCCCCTGATCCTAACAATTTCAGTAATGTCCCGGTGGTTAGTTTTTCTCAATCTCCTATTTTTTGTACCCCTGAGGTTACTAATCAAACTATTTATAATCGTGCCTTTCAACTGCCGGATCAGCTCGATCAAGAAAATTATTTGGGTATTTTTACGCAAACTACAGAATGTTGTATCAACAATATAGGTTACACCCGCGTGAATTATACGGCCACACAAAATGCAACCTGGCAACCTGGTTCTTCATCTAATCCATTTAATTCTGTAAGTGGAATAATTAAAATTAAGAATGAGTTGCGCATTCCTGCCAATGTTACCATAACTATAAAGAATATGCGTTTCGAGTTTGCTCCGGGTGCTCGTGTAGTAATTGATCATGGCAGCAATGGAACCCAGGGAGGTAAATTGATTTTAGACAAAACTACTTTTACAGCAGAAACTACTTGTACCAAAGATTTCTGGTTAGGTGTAGAAGTATGGGGAAATCAGCAAAACAGTCAGGGAACGATCAATAATTCGACGCAAGGAAGAATTGTTTTGCAGAATAGCGCACTGATTGAACATGCTTCCATTGGTATTTTAACTTCCAAACGTCTTGCAACATTTACGTTTGATGATTCAAGAACAGGCGGAATTGTACAAGTTGTAAATTCAACATTAAAAGATAACCAGCGGGGTATTTGGTTTAGAAAATATCAGGGTATTAATAATGCGAATAATCTAAGTTTTGTGAGTAGTTCTAAACTTATCTGGACAAATGATTTTATAGCGAACAACGTAGTACAAGTGCATGTTACCATGGATATGGTTTCCGGAATTTACATCAAAGGTTCTGAACTGATTAATAGCATCAATGTTGGAAATCAATCTTTGCAGGGAAGGGGTATTTTGTCAAGACAATCTAAATTTTCTGTTCTTTCAGCTTGTACGGGTCAAGTACCCATAAATGGTCAGTGTCAAAATTCTATTCCTACTAAATTTATTGATCTTGATTACGGTGTACATGCCAGTAGTTCGGATAATGTGTCCACTTATGTTGTAGATAAATCCATTTTTTCGAATTGCAGGTACGGAATTTATTCCTTGGGTGTTAATGCAGAGCGTATTACAAACAACAATTTCGAAGTACGAGAGCATGCATTGGCACAAAGTGCCGGAGCCGCAATTTATAACTCAACAGGATATACAATTCAGGAAAATAAATTTTATGAGAAAGACAATCCCTTGGTGGCAAATGGCGATGGTAAGTCTTATGGCTTGGTTATCAATAATTCCGGAGTGCTGCACAACGAAGTTTATTTGAATGAATTTTACAATTTGATGGTTGGCGGTCAATCAGAAAAAAGAAATGGTGAAGACATTAACAATAGCAATAACACCTTGACCAAAGGGTTGTAATGGAAGTGTAATACGTTTAAAAATTCAATTTACTTAGCAGATCTTGGTGTTAATGGAATTATAGATTATCAGCAAGGTTATACCGATCCATCTAATTTAAATTTGGCCAGAACAAAAGCCTCCAGAAATAGTTTTTCAATGGTTGGTGAACCAAATTCATTGAACCATGACATTATGGTGTATCCCGGATCTCAAATTATCAACTATGTTCATCTTTCGGATCCAAACCAAATTCCTGATAGTTACTCAACGCTATTTGTAACACCACAAGCGGCGGTTTTCAACGGCGGTTTGGTATACAGTACAGCAAACATGTGTCCATCTAAACTGAATCAAAAGATTACAGTACTCAAATCTGAAATGGCTCAATTGAAATCTGCAATGAATGCTATTGATCAAAAAATTAATGATGGAGCTTCGTTCGCACTA
>JBFHIN010000205.1:0-4316 GCA_041596415.1 Crocinitomicaceae bacterium
TAGCGTATCTGTAATTTCATCTGTGTATTTACCCGCTTTCAACGCTAATAACACATCAGTATGCTTTGCTTCTAAAAAGTTCAAGAATTCTTTTTCAAACTCTTTCACTCTATTTACAGGTACATTCTGGATCAAACCTTTGGTACCGATATAAATGATTGCAATTTGCTTTTCTACCGGGAATGGGTCACCTTCACTTTGTTTCAAGATCTCCACATTTCTAACTCCTTTATCCAAAACAGATTTCGTTGCAGCATCCAAATCAGAACCAAACTTAGCAAAGGCCTCTAATTCGCGGTACTGCGCTTGATCTAACTTAAGTGTACCCGCAACTTTCTTCATGGATTTGATCTGAGCGTTACCACCAACACGTGATACTGAAATACCTACGTTGATCGCCGGACGAATACCTGCGTTAAACAAGTCACTTTCCAAGAAGATCTGACCATCCGTAATTGAAATTACGTTTGTCGGGATATACGCAGAAACGTCACCAGCTTGCGTTTCGATAATTGGAAGCGCAGTTAATGATCCACCACCTTTTACGATCCCCTTCAAAGATTCAGGAAGGTCGTTCATTTGTGATGCAATCTTATCGTCAGCAATAATTTTTGCCGCTCTTTCCAACAATCTGGAGTGTAAGTAGAATACGTCACCTGGATATGCCTCACGACCCGGAGGACGACGTAAAAGTAGCGATACCTCACGGTAAGCAACAGCTTGCTTAGAAAGATCATCGTAAATGATCAAAGCAGGGCGTCCTGAGTCACGGAAGAACTCACCTACCGCAGCACCGGTCATTGGTGCGTAAAACTGCATTGTAGCAGGATCTGATGCATTTGCAGCAACTACAACTGTATAAGCCATAGCGCCAGCATCTTCTAATTTCTTAACGATTCCAGCCACAGTTGAACCTTTTTGTCCAATAGCCACATAGATACAGAAAACAGGCTCACCACGATCGTAGAACTCACGTTGATTGATGATCGTGTCAACAGCAACAGAAGTTTTTCCTGTTTGACGGTCACCAATGATCAACTCACGTTGTCCTCTACCAATAGGAATCATCGCGTCAATAGCTTTGATACCAGTTTGAAGTGGCTCATTTACAGGTTGACGGAAGATAACACCCGGTGCTTTACGCTCGATTGGCATTTCGTACAAATCACCAGTAATTGGTCCTTTACCGTCGATAGGAGTTCCAAGCGTGTCGATTACACGACCTACCATTCCTTCACCAACTTTTACAGAAGCAATACGTCCTAAACGCTTCACTGTATCACCTTCGTTCACACTCGAAGATTTTCCAAGCATTACCGCCCCTACGTTGTCTTCTTCTAAGTTCAAAGCAATCCCTTGCAATCCACCTTCGAATTCGATCAATTCACCATATTGTACACCCTTCAATCCATAGATTCGAGCAATACCATCTCCTGCTTGAAGTACTGTTCCTACTTCTTGCAATTCAGCTTCAGAACGAAATCCTGATAACTGTTCTCTTAAAATTGCAGAAACTTCTGCCGGTTTTACATCTGCCATCTTTATAACTTTTACTTGATGCCACTACTGTGGTTATCTTGTTAAACGTTGTTTTAAATTTATAAACTGACTTGCAAGAGAAGCATCTACTTGCATGTCGTCCATTCTTACGATAAATCCTCCGATCAAAGATTTGTCAATTACTTCATTTACTTCCAAATCACCTTTCACCGTTTTGCTCACTTCAGCCAAAATCTTAGTTTTAGCCTTTTCACTCAGTTGCACTGGTGAAATCAATGTGATCGGTACAATTCCCTTATGCGCTTTTACCAATGCCTCGAAAGAAACAGCGATAGCAGGTAGCATAGCTTCCCTCCTGTTGTCTGTGATCAAATTCACAAACAAACGTGTTGTTTCCTCGAATTCTCCAAAAACCTCTTTAAGGATGGCTTTTTTCTTTGCTGTATTAACGATAGGAGAATTTAATAAAGTTTGAAAGTCTCTTGACTCCGCATTTACCTCTGCAAGGTAGCGCATATCGTTAGAGATCTGATCCAACTTATTTTGTTCGATGGCCAGTTCCAACAATGCTTTTGCGTATCGAGCTGCTGCTTTCGTACTTTTCATTCTTCAACTATTAATTCAAGTTAATATCTTCTGCAAGTTGTTCTGCAAGTGCTTTTTGCTTGTCATCAGAGGCCAACTCACCACGGACAATACGCTCAGCGATCTCCAATGAAAACGAAGCTACTTGTGTTTTTAATTCAGCAACAGCTGCCGCTTTTTCAGCTTCGATCGTTTTACGCGCCGAGGCAACGATCTTCTCACCTTCTACCTTTGCACTGTTCTTCGCTTCATTGATCACAGATGTTGCAACTTCTTTAGCTTCCTTGATAATTGCATCACGCTCCACTTTTGCCTCTTTCAACAAACTTTCGTTTTGCATTTGCAACTCCTTCATTTCAGCTTTCGTCTTTTCAGCCAATTCCAACGCCTCAGAAATTTTCTGTTCACGCTCATTCACAAATCCAAGAATTGGCTTCCAGATAAATTTCGTTAGAATGAAAAGGAGTAAAATGAACACTAAACCTGTCCAAAATAAAAGTCCGAAATCCGGTAAAATTAAATCCATCTCTACGTTATAATTAAAATTAATTTTTGCGTTTTAGTAAAATTCTGCCGAAACCAACCGTTCCGGCAGAATTTCAAAATTACTTCGCGTTTCCTAGTAGACCAACTACTACACCGAAAAGGGCAACCCCTTCGATCAACGCTGCTGCGATAATCATCGCAGTTTGAATTTTTCCAGAAGCTTCAGGTTGACGAGCGATTGCGTCCATTGCTGAACCACCGATACGTCCAATACCTAATCCTGCTCCTAATACTGCAAGACCTGCTCCGATTGCTGCTATACTTCCGTACATAACTTATGTGTATTTAAAAAAGTTACTAATTAATGGTGAGCCTCCTCAACGGCTGCTCCGATAAACAATGCTGATAACATCGCAAACAAATACGCTTGTAAGAATGCCACCAACAACTCTAACACCGATATAAATAATGCCATAGGAACTGACAAAGCTCCCCATGCTGCTGATTTATTGATAAAGATGATAGAAATTAAAGCTAAAATAATAATGTGTCCTGCGGTTATGTTTGCGAACAAACGCACCATTAAGGCAAAAGGCTTAGTGAATACTCCAACGATCTCAATTGGAATCATGATCGGCAATAAAGCTACCGGTACGCCAGGTGTTGCAAAAATGTGTTTCCAATAATGCTTATTCCCTGAAAAAACGGTCACTAACAATGTGCAAACCGCCAAGAACAAGGTAACCGTGATATTACCTGTTAAATTTGACCCAAGTACAGGGATCAATCCGAGCATATTACTGATCCAGATAAAGAAAAAGATCGTTAACAAATAAGGAACGTACTTTTTATATTTGTGCTGATCGATGTTTGCTTTAGCGATATCATCTCTTACAAAAATAATTAATGGCTCTATAACCTTTGCGATTCCTTTTGGAGCAACAGCTCCGTTTTTCTTATAGTAAGAAGCTGTACCAAGCATCAACAAAAGAATCACCAATGCACTCATAAACAAAGAAACAACATTTCTTGTGATAGAAAAATCCATTGCCTTCGCATTGTGTGGATGACCATCTTCAATGTGCAACTCTCCACCTTCTAGTTTATAGATCTTTTCATGGAACATGGCGTATCCTTCAGCAGGACCAACACCAGCTATGTATTCAATTTCCTGATGAGTTTTGTGATCTGTTGCAGTTTTAATTTCTCCATGATAAAAGTGGGAGGAAGAAAACGTCTTTAAACCATTGTCGATTAGGATAATTGGCAAATAGATAGAAGTTCCGCCGTGTGCCGGCCCCCAAAGATGCCATTCATGCGCATCTTTAATATGGTGCATGATCATCTCGCCCACATCAAACTTTTCTTCTTTTCCGCCTTCAGATCCATGCTCAGCCGCAAAGCTAAATTGAAACGATATAATTGCTAATAATGCAAAAAATAATGTCTTCATGCTGTTTTTTTCTACCTCCATCTATCTTTAACTTAAAAGAGCTTCAAAATTTGGCGCAAAGGTAGGCAAACTTTCCTAAGTAACAAGGAAAAAAGGGTAAGAAAAGTAAATTCTTTTCTCTGAAGTTTAATCGCATGGAAATCGCAAGCAATGATCGCAATGAATGCACAAGGAATTAAGCCTTATTTAGGCGAATCATCAAAACAGATTGGGCAAAAAGCAAAACACTGTAAACACATAATACATTGAAGGCTAATGCCTTTACATTTACAGGCTTTGTGTATGCTAAAAA
>JBFHIN010000206.1:0-4303 GCA_041596415.1 Crocinitomicaceae bacterium
CACCTATAAGGTACATCACCCAAAAGGAAGAAAATCTAATTTTGATTACAGGATTACAACACCCGATCGTTTGGGAAGAGCCAGAATTCACAAAATTGGCTTAGGTGCCTTGTTCGGTTTGGAGGATTGGAGAGCCGACAGCTTTTTCACCGCCTTGCACTTGAGTTATTTGCGCAAGCACTACTGGCGAACAAAATATTCCATTTCATTTCCACGTTTACGACCATTTTCAGGCGGTTTGGAGCCAAAGGTTGAAATGACGGATCGCGATCTGGTGCAGTTGATCTGCGCTTTCAGACTATTTAATGAAGATGTGGAGCTATCGCTTTCTACCCGTGAATCGGAAATTTTTAGAGATCACTGCGTGAAATTGGGTGTAACCTCCATTAGTGCTGAATCCAAGACAAATCCGGGTGGATATGTTGTGGAGCCACAATCCTTGGAGCAGTTTGAAATTTCGGATGAACGAAGTACCGAGGAGATCGTTGAAATGTTAAAGAAGAATGAGCTGGAAGTGGTGTGGAAAGATTGGGAATATAATTGGAAAACGGTAAGTTAAGATTATGCTTTCTTCAGAAGAAATAGCCCGTTACCAGCGACATTTGTCCCTTGAGCAAATAGGAGAGGAAGGACAACTAAAGTTGAAAAACGCTCGAGTACTTGTGATCGGTGCCGGGGGCTTGGGCTGTCCCGCACTCTTATATCTGTCAGCAGCTGGAGTTGGTACTATCGGCGTTATGGATGACGATCGTGTGGATTGGAGCAATTTGCAACGCCAGGTGTTGTACAAGGAAAAAAATGTTGGTGAGTATAAGGCAATTGCGGCCATTGAAAACTTACGTGAACGCAATTCCGGAGTATCTTTCGTACCGATGGTCGATCGTTTGTCACCCGAAAATGCACTGGAGCACTTTCAGCATTACGATATCATTATCGATGGCAGTGACAACTTTGCAACGCGTTATTTGGTGAATGATGCCGCTGTATTGTCGAACAAACCGGTAGTTTTTGCATCTATTTTCAAGTTTGAAGGACAAGTTTCCGTTTTCAATTATCAAGGCGGGCCCACCTACCGCTGTTTGTATCCTCATGCACCGGCTCAAGGAGAAATGCCGAATTGTTCTGAGGTGGGCGTGTTGGGCGTCTTGCCCGGAATTGTTGGAAGTTTACAAGCCAATGAAGTACTAAAGATCATTTGTGGTCATGGCGAGGTGTTGAGCGGTAAACTGTTGACTTTTGATGCACTGTCGATGCAGACGCGTATGTTGCGTTTTCGACGAAATCCAGCCATTACAATCACGGCTTTGAAAGATACCTACGTCCTTCATTGTTCAACAGAAAGCGAAATAAATTCACTTTCCTGGGCCGAAGTTCAAGAAAGATTAGATCAATTCCATGTGATTGATGTGCGTTCAGCAATAGAAAGACAAGGGGGTCACATAGGCGGTATGCATATTCCTCTGGATCAACTTCTTGAAAATAGCTCTCAACTACCAAGTGAAAAACCGTTACTGATATACTGCCAAAGCGGTAACAGAAGCAAAAAAGCTATTTTGGCATTACAAGATCAGAATTTTCCTCAAGCACTTTACGATCTACAGGGTGGGTATGGGGCATTAGTAGGTGGGTAAAATATTTCTTTGAAACATGATGCTGTTGCGCTATTCTACGCGGACAAATCTTAAGCTATAAAATTTCAGCAAAACGGGATTTTTAAAGTGATTTTATTCTTGGGGTGGTCATTACTTAAAAGGCTTTACCTGCTTTCAAGCTAAAACTTACAAGTACATCGCCGCTTTCATACCAATATTCAGGTCCGGCATCCACACTGAAGACAAAATTGCTTTTGGTTAAATAATTAATGCCAATAGGAATATATCCTTTTGTGCTTAAGTCAAATGGGTTGGCACTCCATCCGTGTATTAATCCTGACTTAAAGCCAATTTTTTCTGGTTTAATTGATGGGAAGTACACATTCGCGCCAGCCGATATCCCTAAAAATCCAATTGTAGATTCAACACCAATATTAGGAGATAATAATCTTTCGTAGCCGATGCCTATCCATGGGTCCAATACGCCTAATTTAAAATAAATTATGTTCCTTAATCTTGTCTTTTCGTCATCTTTGAGCTCTTGAACATCGTTTCCAAACCGCCTTCCTATAGTTAATCCAAACCAGGGAGAAATGTTTCCTTCTGTACTAGTAGTGCTAACATTTTCAGCATAAAGCCCCCCCGCATTAAAATTGTAAATAAAGTTCTTCCTTCCTAAATAGGATACGCCAATTGGTATGTAAAGCATAGGAAAACCATCATAGTTGATACTGCCATAAATTCCAGTATTCAAGTTTAATCTGTTAAGTCGTGGATTAGTAACATAAAAATCAAATCCGCACCCTGTTGAAAGTAAACCGACTCCGAGTTCTACTGATATTCTATCGTTTATCATTTGACCATAGGAAATTCCCAAAGGCCATGTTGGTGATCCTATAAGTCTAAGGGAAATGTTGTGGGCTTTAAGCTCAAGATTATTCTTTGATTCATTTTGAGCATTTACAACACCCCCAATGGTAATCATAAAAATTAGTAAGAGTATCCGGTAGATTAATTTCATGAGATTTGAATTTATGACAACCTTTTTGCAACAACCCCACACGCCAAACTTTATTCATGTCTGTAGATGTAAGTTACAAATAGTTTACTTAAAGAAAATAACTGATTAGAAAAAAAATCTTTGTGGTAGATAGATTGACCTTAGAATAGGTATTCATTTACATTTCCCCCAATAAAAATAAACTTCATTTTTCTTTCTAACCGGGAACATATCACTCCCATAATAATCTCTCATATCCACAAACACCACACATCCATTGGCATCTTTGACACGTTGCTTTATTTTATCGAGAGTTGTACTGGGTATCATTTCAAGATTAACCACTTTACTAGATAATTCAAGGATTGCTTCACCTTCAAGTTTAAACCATTTTGGCGGATCCTTTTCTTCCATTAAGTAAAGAGAAATTTCAGAACATGGACAATTTCCTTGTGTCCAATTTAAAGAGGGTGAAGGGTACTCTTTAATAGTAGTAGATGTTTTATTTTTACTTACCGAACAGGATAAGAAAAGAATAGTTGGAATAACTAAGAGTATACGTTTCATTCGCGTATTGTTTACTAACGTTCTATGTAAAAAGTTGTTTTAATCCTTTTTAAATAGTGTTATAAGTATTTTTTGGAACTTGATTATTTCTGTTAAAAAATTAAAATCTAAAGCCAAATGTTAAGCTGCCCCATGGGAATATAATGTTTTTATTCTTAGCAAGTATAAAGTGGGCTTTAAACAAGAATCTTTTATCCGGTAATTCTAACCTGTAACCAATGCGACCTCCTAGGTATAGTCCAAATGATTTTTCACCTTCCATAACAACTATAGCAGGATCAGTAGGTTTGCCACGTGTGTATAAGTTCAGAATAGGTCCAAATTCAAATTTATGTTTATTCCTACCTAATTGACCGTTGATGGCCCCAATAAACGAATGATTAAAATTCCAACCTAAATTTACGGGAACAAAAGAGTATCCTACTTCAGTTGAAATATTTAGCTTATCTGATTGTAGTTGACGTTCATAGTTTATGGAATATAATCCACTTAATCCTCCAAGGATTAATTGAATTGAGTTATTGTATAATTTTTCACTCGATGAATCAACCCTAGTCAGATTTTCCTTGTTGTGTGAATTATCACTCAAAACACGTTCTCCTACTGAAGTTGGAAAAGATAAACTAGAGATTTCTTGTCCGAGACAATTTAAACAAGATAAAATTAAAAGAAGGGTTACAAATTGTTTCATTACGGATAACGGGTTTGCGCTAGGCGAAGAAGCCGTTTTTTAATTTAATTTTAGTTGCGATCCAGGATTTTAAGTTTTTCAATTATTCGATTTTCGTAAACAAATTTTCGGTTTTTTCGCTTAGCGTGTGTTATGAGCATTTTCTTTTCAATGATTCGAACTAAAGTGTTATTATATTCTAAAAGGAATTTTCAGAATTCAAAACTTCAATTTCGGCTTTATAAGGACTCCAATAATATTATGGTTTCTTTTAGTAATCTTTTATAAAATAAATAATAATCTCATTTAATATTTATATGATAATTGGAACTATAGACTCATAAATATTCCTAATAGGGTGAAAAAACTAAAGAGAATTATAAGGCCTAGATAAACAGCATATTTTATAGAGTTTGTTTTTTTTTCTTTTTTATAGTTTACAAGCCTTAAAACAAAATACAAAACTGAACATAA
>JBFHIN010000207.1:0-4296 GCA_041596415.1 Crocinitomicaceae bacterium
ACGTCAATTTCACCTGAACCTTTGATTTGAGCAAAATCTCTAACTCTACGCAGTAAGGCATTCGCTATTCTGGGAGTACCTCTACTTCGACTTGCAATCTGATAAGCCGCTTCTTCCGAAATTGGAATGTTTAACAAATCTGAAGAACGCTCCACGATTGAGGTCAATGTTTTGGCTTCATAGTATTCCAACCTAGAATTGATACCAAAACGTGCTCTTAATGGTGAAGTTAAAAGCCCTGATCTCGTGGTTGCGCCAATAAGTGTAAAAGGATTAATTGCGATTTGAACAGAGCGCGCATTCGGACCACTGTCAATTAAAATATCAATGCAATAATCTTCCATGGCGGAATAAAGATATTCTTCAACCACAGGACTCAAACGATGGATCTCATCAATGAAAAGCACGTCACCCGTTCCTAGGTTTGTCAAAAGCCCTGCTAGATCGCCTGGTTTATCCAAAACAGGGCCACTGGTCACCTTAAAGCCAACATTCAACTCATTTGCTATAATATTTGCCAACGTAGTTTTACCCAAACCCGGAGGCCCATGTAATAAAACGTGGTCCAGGGGTTCATTTCTTAACTTTGCTGCCTTGACAAATATCTCCAAATTTTCAACGACACTCGGTTGTCCTGAAAAATCTGCTAATGACTTTGGTCGAAGCACCTTATCATACTCCTCTGCGGTAACATCTACCTCCTTTCTATAGTCGAATGAATCGTCCAAATTTTTTCTTTTTACAAAAATAAAAAAAGCCTCTCATCGAATGACAAGAGGCTCTAAGTTATTGATAATTATTTTAATGTTCTTCTTCACCGTCTCTTAAAGGAACAGTTTGAGGAACAAAATCTTCGTCGTAACCCGGTTTAGAATAATCGTACGGCCATCTGTGTACCGTTGGTAATTCACCCGGCCAGTTTCCATGAATGTGTTCAACCGGAGTAGTCCACTCCAAAGTCGTTGCATTCCAAGGGTTTTGTGGTGCCTTAGGTCCTCTATAAATACTATAGAAGAAATTGAATAAAAACAAAGCTTGACCTAATGCAGCTATGATTGCAAACACAGTAACGATTACGTTAAGGTCCATCATCATATCCAATGAATTAGAATCAAACTCATTGTACACTGAATAATCATAGTAACGACGAGGCGCTCCTGCCAATCCTACGAAGTGCATTGGGAAGAATACCCCATAAGCCCCAACGATGGTGATCCAGAAATGTGCATATCCTAAACGGGTATTCATCATTTTACCGTACATTTTAGGGAACCAGTGGTAAACACCCCCGAACATACCGAATACAGCTGACATACCCATTACAATGTGGAAGTGAGCAACAACGAAATAAGTATCGTGAACAGCAATATCAAGCGCTGAATCCGCAAGAATAATTCCTGTTACACCACCTGTGATGAACGTTGAAACTAGTCCTATCGCAAACAACATAGCTGGAGTAAGGACCAAAGATCCTCTCCAAAGCGTTGTGATGTAGTTAAATACTTTAACCGCAGAAGGGATTGCGATCAATAAAGTCGTAAATACGAATACCGATCCAAGGAATGGGTTCATACCTGTAATAAACATGTGGTGACCCCAAACAATAAAGGAAAGGAAACCGATCGCTAGGATAGAACCAATCATTGCACGGTAACCGAAGATAGGCTTACGAGAATTAGTCGCGATAATTTCTGATGACAAACCAAGCGCCGGAAGAAGTACGATATATACTTCCGGGTGACCAAGGAACCAGAATAAATGCTGGAATAAAATTGGTGAACCACCATGATTTGTCAACATTTCGCCACCCACGATAATATCACTTAGGTAGAAACTAGTTCCTGCTAAACGGTCCATAATCAACAACAATGCTGCTGATAAAAGAACTGGGAACGAAAGAACACCTAATATTGCTGTTACGAAAAACGCCCAAATTGTCAATGGCATTCTTGTCATGCTCATTCCTTTAGTACGTAGGTTCAATACCGTTACAATATAGTTCAATGAACCAATCAATGAAGAAGCAATGAAGATCGCCATAGAGAACAACCACAAAGTCATACCCATTCCTGAACCACTAACAGCTTGAGGTAAAGCAGATAATGGCGGATAAACCGTCCATCCAGCCATAGCAGGCCCAGATTCTACGAATAATGAAACCAACATCAAAACAGATGAAAGGAAGAAGAACCAGTAAGACAACATGTTCAAAAACCCTGAAGCCATATCTCGCGCTCCAAGCTGGAACGGAATTAACAAGTTAGAGAAAGTACCAGATAAACCTCCTGTTAATAGGAAGAAAACCATGATAGTACCGTGAATGGTAACTAAACCAAGGTACATATCTTCTTTCAACACCCCATTAGGCGCCCAAGTTTCCCCTAGGAAAAAGCTAAGGAAAGAAGAACTTTCTCCAGGCCATGCCAATTGTATACGGAACATGATTGACAATAACATGGCAACAATTCCCATAAATACTGCAGTCATCAAGAACTGCTTAGAGATCATTTTGTGATCATGACTGAAAATGTACTTAGATACAAAACTTTCCTCGTGGTGTCCGTGATCGTGATGTCCGTGTGCTTCGTGCGCTACTGCCGCCATTTTCTATTCTTTTAAATTATTATACGCTTAAATTACATTGCTACTGCCAAAGTATCAGCAGTGGTTTCAGTTGCTGGTGCCGGAGCCGGAGCAGCTGTTAAGAAAGTCTTTCTAAAAGTAGATTCTTGCTTAGATTTCATCCATTTCATGTACTCTTCTTTAGTAAGAACTACAACAATCATTTTCATTTTGTAGTGAGCACTTCCACAAATTTTATTACACATCAAAACGAAATTAAATTTCTCATTTTTCATTTTAACACGCATATCTTTAGTAGTGATGTCCGGAATGAATTTGAAACGAGTCGTCATTCCCGGAACAGTGTTCATTTGTACTCTAAAGTGAGGAAAATCAGCTGAGTGAATAACATCTTTTGATCGGAAATTCAATTCATATTCTTCATTCACACAAAGGAACAAGGTATCTTTCTGAACTATATCATCATAAGCCAATGCATCGATCTTTGCATTATGACGTTGACGCATTTGATATAACAAACGGATCAATCTTTCTTTGCGAGCAAGATCATTTTCCATTTTCTCACGATCTTCAGGTACGAAAATCAGTTTACGGTCATTCAATTTTGACTCCAATGCCTTAATACCTGTTGGTCCATTTTCCATGCTATAAATAGCACTGTCAATTGTTGCCGTTGTCATCAAGGCCAATTCGTTATTGTCTGTTGTTAATTTATAATCAAAGTAACCCAACTTATTATCCATACCCGCATAACGAGCTGTCCAGTCAAATTGCTTCGAGAACAACTCTAATCGGATAGCTTCTTTTCCGGCATATGAAGTTGCCTCGTTCCACTTTTTTAAACCTAAAATAATGATCACAGCAAGTACACAAGCAGGCACTACGGTCCAAACCATTTCCAATTTGTTGTTGTGCGGGAAGTACAATGCTTTTACACCCTCTTTGCGAATATATTTGTACGAAAAAACAAACAACAAGGTATTGGTCAAAAAGAATACAAGAATAATAATAACAAAATTCAAGTTTAACAACCAATCCAATTCTTTTCCATGAACTGAAGCGGCATCTCCCCTACCTGTCCAACCGTACTTTGCCATAAGATAAATGAATCCGGCATAAAGGAAGATCATGAAAGCCACCATCAATTTACCGTTAAGGTTATTGTCTCTGGTACTTATTTCGTGTTCTCCACGATTTCTTAGTTTTGAAGAGAGCTCATATACTCTTACCAATTGCGCTATGGCAATGGCTCCTAAAACTATTACGATTAAAGCGATTAATTTACTTCCCATCTTCTACTTTTTATAAGATCTAACTTTAATTAAATTTCGTGGTGAATACTTTCGTCCAAGAACGGGTGATGAACTGGTGTCAAAGGAGCCTTTGTAAGGTTATTCAATATAATACGTATGAACAAACCTGAAATTAAAAGCGCCATTCCGATTTCTAAAAATCCAATTTTTGCGTTTGCCCCTAAAGATCCTGCAGAAACCATAATATAAACGTCTAACCAGTGACCAGCAAGAATTACAAGTCCTACAAAAGTTAAAATACCAGCATTTCTTTTTGCATCACGTGACATCAATATTAACATTGGGAAAGCAAAATTGATCAAGAACATAGAAAAGTAAAGAACTTTAAAGTTTTCAATTCTCATCATATAGTAAGCAACCTCCTCACCGATATTCGCATACCAGATCAACATAAATTGTG
>JBFHIN010000208.1:0-4251 GCA_041596415.1 Crocinitomicaceae bacterium
AGCTTAAATCCTTTCTTTTTTACAAGCTCATAGCTGTCCTTCAATAAAATACGAGAGTCAATTCCTTTATATGTTGGATCCGTGTCAGAAAAATGAAATCCAATATCTCGCAAATTACATGCTCCTAATAAAGCGTCACACAATGCATGAAGTAAGACATCAGCATCAGAATGTCCGAGCGCACCCAGATCAGATTCAATTTTTACTCCACCAACGAATAATTCGCGCTCTGCAGTAAGTTGATGAACATCTACACCAAATCCGATTCTTATTTGCATCTTAGGGTTAGCTATTTTGGCGTTGCATCACTTGAACCGCTGCCTGCTGTTTTAGATCCCAAGTTCAAGCGCATCGTAAATCTCAAGGTATTTGCTAATGGACTTTGGCGTCCGTTCAAAGCCGCTAAATAAGAAATATCCAATCCAAACATATTATACTTGAATCCAATTCCGGCATTGAAATACTGTCTGTTACCTTTGTTCTTGCTCTCGTAGAAAAAACCAGTTCTAAGTGCGAGAACGTTATTGTACCAATACTCTATACCCGTAGCTATGTTTATTTCAGTCAACTCTTCTTTCAGGCGTGTTCCCTTTTTTACTTGGTACGAACCATCAGCATTTTGCACGTAATTTCCAGACGCATCTTTTTCTGGTGTTCCAGGTGCATCATAAAAAGATTGCATGATACCGGCAATTACTCCAACCTCATTATCCTTACCTGAAATTAATGTAGGTTGATTATTGATATTAGCATAAATTGGAGGAGTTGGTACTAGCAATTTTTGTAATTCTAATGAGAATACAACATTATTGTACTTGTCAAATTCTGCTAAAAATGAATTTCCAATTTTTAAGTTCATAGGTAAGAAATCGCGCGATGCCAATTCTGAATACGCTATCTTGTTACCTACATTATTGATGGTTGCCGCAAACGTATATATACCGTTCGTACTACCTATTTTAGCTTCATCATTATAATAAGAGAATGAAAGGTCTGTTGCTCCTACAATACCAGGTTTTGTGTTAACTCCTCCAACTACTAACCCTCCTGTTAGGTTCGAATATGCAAATTTACCATTCAACCCAATACTCATTTTATCACTCAAACGAAATGCATAAGCACCGGTAATTTCAAATTCACTTGGTTTGTCATCTCTGATCACATTTCCACTTGCATCAGTAAAAGTGATCTCACCCAAACTAAAATATCGAAGTGCTCCACCAACTGCATGACGCTCATTGAGTTTGTAATATCCCGCTAAATAGGATAAATGTATATCATTGGTCAATTGACGTAGCCAAGGTGTATACGATAAACTGATTTCCGATTGCTCCTTGGCAAAATTCAGAATTGATGTGTTCCAATAAATAGACGTTGAAGATGCACTCAGCGCAGTACCTGCATCTCCCATTCCTCCGGCTCTTGAATCCGGTGTAATAGCCATAAAAGGTAGTGCTGTCGTGATCGTGTTGAGTTGGAGGTCATTATCCGTTACTCCACTTCCCGTAGCCTGTGAAAACCCCAATAGCGGTGTAAAAAGGCAAATGGCAATTAATTTATTTTTTCTCAATGTCATCATATGTAACCTGCAAATATACGTAAAAGGTGTCTTTTTATTTTGCATTATTTCAATAATACTAATTTTTCTATTTTCTCGGCAATTTTTCCCGTGTCTGTCTTCACTTTGAGTAAATACACATACACGCCCTTAGCTAATTGATCACCAAAGTCGTCCTTTCCATCCCAATCTATTCCTTCAGATCTAAATCCTTCGGTATGCACCGATTTATTGATGGTGCGAACTAGTTTCCCTGAGACTGTCATGATCTGTATTTGTACATCGAGCTGAGAACATGCCTGATTATGTTCAAAAAAGAAAGAAGTTTTTGTTGTAAATGGATTTGGATAGTTCAATACGTGAGCCAAATTGAGATTCTCGTTCTCCTGAACTATGAATCTGACTGTAGTTTCGGAACTGTTATTATTTACATCCCAAACCTTTAGCGTCAACGTATGCTCACCCTGACTCAACTTGGGTAAGGTGTATCGCAGTGATCCGGACTGATATGAATCAACATCTGCCGTGTAATACTCGTTCAGAACTATAGGATTTGCAGTATTTGCATCAATAATTGCCACAAGATCGTGTCCAATACCATTTCCTACCGTGTTGATACCGCTCTCATCAAATAAGTTTGCTATCAATACTGGAGTTTCATTGGTTATACCACCAGAAACAAAAAGTTCATCATTGAGATAAAGATCGATCGTAGGACCCTCATTATCATTTAATCCGACTGTATCTATTCCACCAATAATTATCCGATCATCACTTCCACCTGCATCCGTGGATCCATTTTCAGCATAATAGCTTATTTTTCCTTTATCAAAGGCATAACTGATATCCTTTGGCACAATAAATGAAAATTCAAAAGCGCCATTTTTTACTGTTGCCTTTCCTTTATAAACGATATTTCTTTGGATTTCAAAAGGGATAACCGGAGATCCGGGATCTTGCCCCAATGTATTCTGAATTTTGATTTTGTCGAAGATCTTCGGTGAAACGATACCATTAAAACTCGTCAATGGATTACCCGCCATATCTTCTACGTGACCCTTGATCGTGACACGACTCAGTGCTCTAATGGTGTCCATTTGAACTGATGGACTTACACCATTTACACTATCCGTAACAATTTTCATTCTTGGTAAAGCGATCTTTAATGCAGGATCACCAATAAGTGTAAAACTTCTTTTATTATCTGATGAACCTGAAGCGTTTTTGGTTAAACGCATGATTTCACCGAAGGTCAGTGGTTCGTTGTTCGCATCCCTGTCGAAAACATTTTCGAAGAATCGTTTACCTGTTATAGTATTTACCCCGAAAAATACGGAACGCGTGGTTGTCATAAGTGCAATTGAACCACCTGTAGGATTGAGTGATGCCCACTCGCCGGCTGACACGCGACTTGGATCGTCATATTTGGTAAATTCACATGTGGCAGACACAAATACGTTAAGTTTGTTAATATTTTTCCAAGACTGAATTTGAGGAACGGTAACAATTCGCTCTTCAGCCAGACCTACCTCACCTCCGTGTCCGACATAATTAATAATTAAAGCTCCCCTGTCAACACGATTGCTGATAGCGTCAAAAACATCCGGATACCTATGTCCACCTGCAGTTGAAACCTGGGTAAAGGCATCTGTATACAATTTATCACAATTCATTTCAGGATGCTCACTCTTAACTTGAACATATTGAGGCTCTGTATCCTGAACAATGAAATAACCACTTTCTTCGTCATCGGCAATTTGAACATAATTGAGTCGCCAATCTCCAAAAGTTGAAGTGTATCCATTTGTATTACAAGCTTCTGAATTCCCTGCACTGGCAAATAGTGAAGATCCATTTTTCATGTAATGTTCAATTTTATCCACTTGCTGCTTAGCCATGGTATTATCCGAAATAAGTAATCTACCGATATTAATGTCAACCATATCAGCAGCTGTTATGGACTCATTATTATCCATCATCCCGTAATAATCGTCCGTCACCAAGGCAGATATATGATTTTCACCATTCACCATCTGATAAGTTGGAACGTAGTTATTGTTTCCGGAAATTCTATTTTTAGGATCATAGGTACCATCACCAAAAAGTAATAAGTGTTTTGGACGAGTAGAAGGCGTTAATGCGCCTCTATCGTAAAACATCTTGGCAAACATTCGAATTGCAGTTGGATCAAGCATTCCAGAGCTAAATTCATTGAAGATCTGTTCGGTATTTACAACATGTACTGTCATTCCTGTCGTTCTGTGCAGATCTGCCAAACGCTCGGCCTGAGCTTTGAAATTCTTGTGCGTTATTATAAGATAATCAGCCTGCGGTAAACCATGTAAATTTTGATAAGATATATTTCCAACGAATTCCGGTGTTAAAAAATTTGTTCCATTCGAAACTACAAATTCACGTAAAGTATCGGTGTCTTGCTGAAACGACAATACATTACCTACCAAAGTACCTGAAATTACTTTCGGCGTATGACGGTCCGTTACATCCCATACAAATCCTTGATTTGGAAAATTACTTATCTGAAAAACACTACTCTTTCCTGTTCCAACAGAAACAAAATCCCTAAAGTTCAATTGTTGTCCTGTAAAAAAGAGATTTCTTCGGGCATTCAATACAATTCGATCCAAATAAGTTAAGGTACTAGGACTTGTCCTCACCACCTTTATTTTAAAAGG
>JBFHIN010000209.1:0-4245 GCA_041596415.1 Crocinitomicaceae bacterium
GAAGGTGAGTTTGAAGCAAAAAGGAGGAATCTTGTTTATTGGAATGGCCATCGTGTCATTGTTAATGCTGATGTTGCTTTACGGTTATTTCAGTGGGCATCAGGAAGCCTTTATTTTGGAAAGTAAACAGATAAAAAGTGCGTACGGATTTTTCATTGGAGGTGCATTCTCCGGAGTTGCGGGAGTTGGATTTTATCCGCTTCTAGGAAACAGGGTATGGTGCAGATTTGGATGTCCAATGGCTGCATATATGGGGTTCTTTCAACGATTTAAATCTAGATTCAGAATTACGTCAAATGGAGGACAATGTATTTCTTGCGGAAATTGCTCCACTTATTGCGAACAAGGTATTGACGTAAGGGCCTACGCTCAAAAGGGGAGAAATATCGTTCGTTCGGGTTGTGTAGGTTGTGGAATTTGTGCTGCTGTTTGTCCTCGTGGTGTATTAAAATTAGAAAATGGACCTGAAGAGGGACGCATTATCGATAAAAATAAATATTATGATTAAACATTTGATAATAGTATGCTTGTTGATCTTCAACGCATTTCTGTCAAACGCAGAGATGACAGGAATCGAAATCGTAAATTCTTATTTCCATGCAGTGAAAGAAAGAAACGAAGAGCAAACACAAAAAGCTAGAGAACAATTAAGGAATATTTCATTTGAGCAGCTTAAGAAAGAATTAAACAACGATAGCAAAAAGAAAGTTTTCTGGATCAATTTGTACAATACATCGGTGCGATATGCTTTGTGGAAGGCGCCGGAAGAATATAACAATCGTTTCAATTTCTTTCGTCAAGACAGAGCAGAAGTTGCAGGATATGATCTTTCGCTTGATCAAATTGAGCACGGAATCTTGCGTAGGTCTCAAACAAAGATCGGTAGAGGAAATGTAAAAAAACACTGTATTTCTAGATTTGAAAAGGCAATGCGCGTAAATAAATTGGATCCGAGAATTCATTTCGCCTTGAATTGTGGTGCAAGGAGTTGTCCCAAAATAATGCTTTATAAGGTTGATCGAGTGGATTTTCAGTTAGATGATAATATGCTGGATTACGTCTGTAATTCAATTGTTTCTTTACCCGACGAAATACAAATACCAGTTATTTTTTCCTGGTATAGAGGAGATTTTGGTGGCATGAAGGGTGTCAGACAGTTTCTAATTGAAAACCAGTTGATCGATCTGGCTGATCATGAAAAGAAAATTACTTTTCAAGATTACGATTGGACTATTTCGATCAAGCCATATAGGAATAACTAAATCTTCGTTGTTATGTGTACTGTGAGTTTTTTTCCAACAGCAAATGGGTTCATCTTAACTTCAAATCGCGATGAGCAAGCCTCTAGGCCGACGCTTCCACCTGAACCTGTTGAAATAAAAGGACAGAAAGTATATTTTCCTAAAGATGAAAAGGCGGGAGGAAGTTGGATCGCCGCCGGCGAGGGCGGACATTTTGCCTGCTTGCTGAACGGAGCTTTTAAACCACATCAACGAAAGTCGAGTTATGCGAGAAGCCGAGGATTGATTTTATTGGAATCTTTTGAATATAATGACCACAATGAATTTGTTAATATGGTAGATCTAGAAGGGGTGGAACCATTTACCTTATTACTTATTGATTACAACGGCAAGAGTAAATTGAACGTCTTAAGATGGGACGAACAAAAAAAATGGTTAGAAACACTTGAACTCAAAAAACCACAGTTATGGTCTTCAGCCTTGCTTTACAGCAAAGAGATCAGACAAAAGCGAGAAGAGATTTTTAACGAATGGATAAAAAACAATCCGAACTGGACTCCAAAACAAGTGCGTCAATTTCACTTGAGCTCTAATGGTCTTGGTTTGGAAAACGACTGGATCATGAAATTAGGCAATATATTAAGCACAGTTAGTTCTACACAAGTCATTTTGGATGGAAATGATATTCAATTGATATACAATGACCTTGTTAAAAATAAGATTACCCAAGTGTCATTCCCCCAACGCGACCCTCTGAAATAAAAGCCAAAGATGTTTTTTAGACTATATGTCAAATAGGTTTTTGGATATAGCATGAAAACCTGCCTGGATAACTTTGTGTTCAACGTCCTTTTTTTTGACAAACTCCGAAGTATGTATTGTGATTTCTGTCGGAAAAATTGTTGCATTTAACTGTACTTCACTCACCCCCTCCAGGGTTAACAGGTGTTTCTTTATTTTTTTTAAATCCTCCAATGACTTGGCGTTTGTTTCAAAAATTTCGCCCTCTTTATTTGGGATAATATGTTCCGAAACTATACTCATATTTCTTTTTTTATGTTTAAGGTACTAAAGTCGATTTAAGCTTGAAAAACTATTAAACGAAATACGCTAGTAATTAAGGGAATAATAAAGGAAGTTAAAAAATGCTTAATACTAGTAAGGCATTTTATTGTTAAACACAACTTGGTTTCCAAGTTTTTCACTACACTTGATAAAAGTGTAATTCCTTCTATCGACAAGCGTTTTCCAACATATGATTATTTGTCCCTGGGTTAACCGGAAGTTTATGGTTAGGTATGAACAAAGAAATAGGGTCTCATCAATTTTGATCAGAACTACTTTGTGAAGGGTCAACTTAACTTTGTGAGCTGATCAGTTTTTGTTTTCAAATTGCTCGATTGAAATTATGAAATCTGTGGAAAAAATATTAAATCCTTACCATTATATGTGTCAACCGAATATAGTTTAAAGGAAAAAAAATGTATTTTTAACTAAGAGCATGAGAACTTCGGATCAAAACTCCAAAAGCCACTATGGAACAACGAACCAATATCTTGAAATTTAAACGATTAGGAATAAATACGCATCAAGAACATTTTGCATACATGCGTGAGGATTGCCATATCTGTATTTCAGAAGGTTTTAGCGCATTTACAAGGATTCGAATAACTAATGGTGAAAAATCAATCGTTGCTAACTTGAATGTTATTTCTCAACCTTTGCTGAAATCAAGTGAAATTGGTCTGTCAGAAAGTGCAATGCATTCTCTTAATGTAAAGGAAGGAGAAGAATTAACAGTTTCACATCTTAATCCTCTCAACTCACTTAGGTATTTACGATCGAAGATCTTTGGAAATGAATTAAATTTCGATGAAATCAATGAGATCATTAAAGATATTGTAATAGGAAATTATTCAAACATTCAGCTTTCAGCATTTATAACTGCTTGCGCTGGAAAAAGAATGACAACCGAAGAGATCATTTATCTCACTCAGGCTATGATTGACAATGGAGACACTATAAAATGGAAGAAATCCTTGATCGTGGATAAACATTGTATTGGTGGATTGCCTGGTAACAGAACTACGCCGATCATTGTTTCGATTATTGCTGCCTTCGGACTTACCATGCCTAAGACATCCTCCCGTGCTATAACTTCTCCGGCAGGCACAGCCGACACCATGGAAGTGATAACAAAAGTCAACTTGACGATAGAACAAATTAAAAAAGTAGTTGAAAAAGAAGGCGGATGCATAGCATGGGGCGGAAGTCCGCGTCTTAGCCCTGCGGATGATATTTTGATTAAAATAGAACGTGCGCTGGAAATTGATAGTGAGGGGCAGTTAATTGCATCCGTGCTTTCTAAAAAAGTGGCTGCAGGTTCAAAGTTTGTGATCATTGATATCCCTGTGGGTAAAACTGCCAAACTCAGAAGTATCGACGCTGCTACAAAGCTTAAAGTTGAGATGGAAAAAGTTGCTCATGCTATCGGCCTGAAAGTAAAAGTGATTATTACAGATGGTACGCAACCCGTAGGACGTGGAATTGGGCCTGCTTTAGAAGCCCGAGATGTTTTGAGCGTTTTGCGAAATGAGGAAAATGCACCAGCCGATCTCCGTGAAAGATCACTGTTGTTGGCCGGAGAACTGCTTGAGCTTTCTGGAAAAGTTGAAATTGGCGATGGAAATGAACGCGCAAGGGAAATTCTTGAAAAAGGAATTGCTTATGAAAAATTTGTAGCCATTTGTAAGGCGCAAGGAAAATTTAGTGAACCCAAACTGTCAAAACATAGGTATGAAGTACTTGCAGAAAAAAATGGAGTGGTAAAAGACGTTAATAACCGTAAATTAGCTAAAATCGCCAAATTGGCAGGAGCACCTGATGATAAGTTGTCAGGTATTGATTATTTAAAACCTATCGGTTCCGAAGTATCAAAAGGAGAGCCCTTATTTATCGTATATGCCGCATCTGAAGGAGAATTGGCTTATGCACTTGAATACGC
>JBFHIN010000210.1:0-4214 GCA_041596415.1 Crocinitomicaceae bacterium
GCCGGTTGGTGTGGCAATGGTTTTAGTTCAATAATACTTTCAATTTCGGAGATTAGTTCGGGGTACACTTTTACAAATTGAATCAATTTATATAGGCTGTAGACAAAGAGCGCTACTTTATTTTCATTGTTGGAAATGAAGCTCAAAAGTCGATCGAGCAGTTCAGATGAACGGTAATCTGAAAGTTCCAGTTGCTGAAGTATGTTGACGAGGTTGCGCAAAGTGGTCTGATTTTCATTCAACAGAATGCAATCGATCAGTTGTTCGCGAAACGGAAGAAGTGCATTTGGGTCTTTTTTACAAACATGGAATAGGATCCAGCTTCCGTAGTCGGGTATTGGGTAAGTTTTTTCTGAAACGACAAGGTGAACAAGTTCTGGCAACGCTTCATCATCAGATAAAAACGTTTGTGCTATGTTTTTGACATTGCCATCGTACCTGAGGTTAAGAATTATATTTTGGACATTCATGGGCAAAAAAAAACGGCTTTAAAAAAGCCGTTTCAATATTTACATGTGTTATTAAGCTGTTACGCCTAATACTTCAGCCATTTTAGACCCGATGTGTGCAGGAGAATCAACTACGTGAATTCCACACTCACGCATAATTCTTTTCTTCGCTTCAGCCGTATCGTCATCACCACCAACAATTGCACCTGCGTGACCCATTGTTCTTCCTTTCGGAGCAGTTTCACCCGCGATAAATCCAACAACCGGTTTTTTAGCATTATCCTTGATCCAACGTGCAGCAATTGCCTCCAAGTTTCCTCCGATCTCACCGATCATAATGATTCCCTCAGTTTCAGGGTCGTTCATTAACAGTTCAACCGCTTCTTTGGTCGTTGTTCCGATGATTGGGTCACCACCGATACCGATAGCCGTTGTAATACCCAAACCTGCTTTTGCAACTTGATCAGCCGCTTCGTATGTCAAAGTTCCTGATTTAGAAACAATACCGATCTTTCCTTTTTTGAAAACGAATCCCGGCATAATGCCAACTTTCGCTTCATCCGCTGTGATGACACCCGGACAGTTAGGTCCGATCAATCTACAATCGTAATCGCGGATGTATTCTCTAGCCTGGATCATATCCTTAACCGGAATACCTTCTGTAATACAAACGATTACTTTGATACCTGCATTCGCAGCTTCCATGATCGCATCTGCAGCAAATGCAGGCGGCACGAAAATGATAGAGGTATCAGCTCCTGTTGCCTCAACAGCATCTTGTACTGTGTTAAAAACTGGTTTGTCTAAATGTGTCTGACCTCCTTTTCCAGGCGTCACACCTCCAACAACATTGGTTCCGTATGCGATCATCTGACCTGCATGGAAAGAACCTTCACTTCCGGTAAATCCTTGAACAATTACTTTGGAATCTTTATTAACGAGTACACTCATGGTTGTGCGTTTATTTTTTTTTAGTGATGTCAAAAATATAGCTTTGAATTCGTAAAATCAATAAATCAGAGCTAAAGTTTTTAATTTAATGAGATTCAATAATTTCCATTTCAAAAACGAGTATCGAATTTGGTGGAATATCATCCAGTTTTCGGTCTCCATAGCCTAAATGAGGTGGAGCGATCAGAAAAACCTTTGCTCCTGGCTTTACTTCGAGCATGATCTCTTTCCAGGCGCCAATTAATTCAGAAACAGCGAAAGATACAGGTGTTTTTTGTTCATCAAAAACTTTTCCGTCTAGAAAATACCCTTTATACGTAAAACTAACTTCATCCTGAAATTGAATAAGCTCACCTTCTCCTTCGTTGTCAATGCTGTAATACAATCCCGAGTCGGTTCTTTGGCAGGAAAGTTTGTTCTTTTTAATGTATGCTTGAATTTCTTTATCGAAATTGGCTTTATCCTCGGATGAGTAAGTGGAACAGCCTGCGAGTACTCCGATTAAACAACACGCTAGTAAAAATCTCATAATTTTATGGGTTTTAACACATATCCTTGTGCTTCAAGTAATCGAATAACACCGTTGGGCCCGCCCAAATGTGCTGCACCAACAGCTATAAAGCTAGGTTCCTTTTTAATGTGTTCAACGATCAGGGGTATCCAATTTTTATTTCTGTCATCCAGAAAATCGTCTTGTTTTTCACTCAATAAACCGCCTTCGTTTTGCACAAAAATATACAGCGAATCTACATTTTGTCGCGCATACAATTGCTGCATTTGCTCCGTCATCTCGATCGTTTCTTTGGTGTTTCGAATCGATTCCATAACCATGTCACTGGTTTCTTTCTGACTCAAAGCATCAAAAATGGCCATTTGATCGGCAATGGTTTCCAAGCCCATTATTTTGATCTTGTTTTCCGTTGCAATGCGCTCAAATTCCATTTCATAGGATTTCGTTTTGCCAATAAAATGCATTTGGGTAGCCAACTGAACGACAACGAAGGGTTTCATTTTGGACATGGTGTTTCTGAACTGCTGTTCATTCATGCCCAATTCTTTCTTTGCCCAAATTAAAATACTATCGGACTGTTCAGCACTGAAATAATCAAAAAAGCTTCCTTCCTTTAACTGAAGGTAGGACGTTGCCGTTTTTTGATCGGGTAATCCGGCAAGTTCCATGATCAATAAGTCCGATTTCTTTAAGAATTTCTGCAGTTTTTCAGGAAAAATAAAATACTGATCCTGTATCAGATGCATGGTTCCAAAGAGGTAGCTTGGTTTGCTGATGCCAGGTCCATCAATTTTCCACAGCAACGAACTTTCCTGCATCGGAAATTCAGTTGTTTTCTGAGAAAAACCATAGCAACTAATAAATAGGACGACAGCAAAAAGGAACTTCATGGTTTTATTTTTCCAAGGTCAACACTGCCAAATAATGGTTGTCTTTATCGTAAATCTTTCGTGTAGAAAAACCGAGCCCACTAGCAATAGGGAAGAGTGTGTCAAAATCTACGTACAACCAGTCGAACCAAGGCCCAAGGATCTTTTTGTAGTTCATCTGAAAGCGGAAATTTCCGTAGTATTCTGAGTTCAGATCAATCCAAAGTGAACCGTCTTCATCTTCGTACAGGTATTTAATGTCTGAGGAGTCGAAGATTAACTTCCCTCCACTTTTTAATAAGGATTTTGCGTGTTTTAAGGTGTCTTCCAAATTGGATAATTTCCCTGCAATACCGATGCCATTCATTAACATTAAAATGGTGTCGTACTTTTCATTGCTCACATCGAAGAAGTTCATTTTTCTGGCCTCAAGTCCTTTGTTCTTCATGAAATTCACCGCTCCTTCCGAAATATCGATCGCTTGAACTTCAAATCCGCGATCAACAAGTTCTGAAGCATGCACGCCTGCCGCTGCTCCTACATCCAGAATCTTACCCTTGGCTTGTTCGAGTGCTAATTGCTCCAGCTCCGGCATTTCTTCATAGGTTCTAAAAAGTACCTCAACCGGTATAATATCATCTTCGCAGATGTCGGAACTTACAATAATATCTGCGGGTTTCTTTGTCGCTGCGTAATCTAAAATGGCCTTGCCAATTGGATCTCCTACCTGATTGTTCATTTAAAAATCGTATTCATCAAAATTTGAAAAGTCTTCATCCATTCCGTCTTCGAAATCATCGAACCCGAATTCATCGAGGTCCTCTTCATCATCTTCTGTACCAAAAAACAGATCTTCACTATCGGATGCATTACGAGAATCTTCCGGTGGAGCCATTCCCACTGAGAGCAGTACTTTTGGATGTTCAGGTCCTTCTTTTTCGTAGCCAATAAGTTCGATCAAGAAGATCCACATGCGCATAAAGTCGTAAACGAGAATGAACTTTTGATCCGGTTCTTCCAGAAAATTCTTGATCACAGAATCTTTCATAACTGAAGTAACATCAGATTCATCGTCGTAGCTCATATCCATCCAACTGATCTCATGACCTTTATCCCATTCATCATTGGAGACATAAAAACTTCCCATTTCTTCTCCCGTGAAATTGAAGGAGGAAAGAATTGCACGATAGAAGTTTTCAAAATTATCTTCATCGCTGATCAGGATATCTCTAAATATTTCGCTGTTATTCTCTGAATCCAACAGGATTCTAAATTTTAAGCCTGCCATGTTTATGTTTTGATAATGACTTGTACTGTAAATTTATAATTAATTGTCAAACGTTGGCGCTCGATCGATCTTTAATCCCAACTCTTCACCGATGGAAAGCATATATTTCAAGGCTGCGTTTTTCTCGTTTGGTATTTCTCCGTCCA
>JBFHIN010000211.1:0-4178 GCA_041596415.1 Crocinitomicaceae bacterium
AAACTACACTTTTACAGTGGTAGATAATTTGGGGTGTTTATCACCAGCATCGAATGTAGTCACTATTAATGCTCAGCCACCAACACCGGATCCACCGGTCATTAACAATGTAATAGAAGCAACATGTATCGTTACCACCGCGAGTATTGAACTTAGTGGTCTCCCTTCTGGTGGAAATTGGACAATTCAACCTAACATTGGTTCAGCAATAAGTGGGAGTGGTTCTTTGATCACGATAACAGGATTAAATCCAAATGATAATTACTCTTTTATTGTTACAAATTCTAGTGGGTGCAGTTCTTTAGCTTCATCGAACGTAACAACGGCTGATATCCCTTCGCCTCCCATGGCACCTATGGTAAATTCACTCACAGAACCATCTTGCATTGACCCTTATGGAACATACGAAATTGTTAACCCAATTGGCAATGAATACCAATTTTCACTTAATGGTGTTCAGATTACGTCCGGAATATATTTGCTTTCTAATTTAAATCCAGGTGAGAACTATACCTTATTGGTAACAGATCTTAATACAGGTTGTGTTTCCTCATTTACATCATTTACAATTAATAATTTACCTGTAGCTGAAACTGTAGATGCAGGTCTCGATCAACAGATAAATTTTGGTGAAACATCAGTACTCAATGCACTGGGTAATGGGGTCTTTGTGTGGTCACATGGAGAATCTGGTAGCAGTATCAATGTTAGTCCCGAAGAAACCACAGAATATTGCGTGACACTGACTGATCTTAACGGTTGCACAAATACAGATTGTGTGAAAGTGTTTGTCAATATTGAGTGCGGTGAACTTTTTATACCGACTGCCTTTTCACCTAATGGAGATAACGTGAATAATACATTTGGTGTAAAAATTAATCCTAAATGTGTTAAAGAATTGAATCTGAAAGTTTATGATCGTTGGGGAGAAGTAGTTTTTAAAACTACACAAGTCGATCAAGTATGGGATGGTAAATACAAGGGAAAAGAATTGGATACAGGGATGTATGTATATGTCGTTGAGATTTTGTTAGTTAATGAGAATGACTATAAAAAATTCCAAGGTAACCTATCATTAATCAAGTAATTAAGAAGTTATGAAGTCTTTATATATTCTTATCATGCTCACTGTTTTTGGATGTAAGGTGGTGTTTGCGCAAGACCCTCATTTTTCTCAGTATAGTTCGAACCCGTTATATGTAAATCCGGGTCATGCAGGGTTTCATTATAATCTACAGGCCGTTGCTAATTATAAACAACAATGGAAATCCGTTGCAAGTCCTTTTAAAACAGCTTCTTTTTCTTTTGATGGAAATTTGAATAAAGACAAAAGAAAACGAGGGTCATTAGGTATAGGCGTTCAATTTCTGAATGATAGATCCGGTGATGCAAACTTGGGATTGACACAAGGAAATTTAAATTTGTCGAGCGTTTTGCAGTTGGATAAATTCAGTAAGTTAAGTTTTGGTATCATGACTGGTTTTGGGCAGAGATCTATTGATTATTCGAGTTTGAGATGGGAAAGTCAGTACATTAACGGAGCTTTTAATTCGGCTCAATTAAGCGGAGAAAATCTCAATACGTCTACGTTCACTTATATGGATGCAGGTACAGGATTCGTTTGGTCATATGGAAAAGAACAAGGCTATATAACACAGAATAATGGAACTAAAATTAATATTGGAGCTTCTGTCTATCACTTTGGTTTACCTTCTACATCTTTTTATGGAAGTACAGCAGAAAAATTAAATTCAAAGTTTATTGGTTTTGCCTCTGTTCAAATTGGAAGGGAAAATACTAATTTATCTGTGATCCCTGAATTATACTACGTTCAACAGCGAAAACAGAAGGAAATTATTATAGGAAGCGCTTTTCGTTATCTTATAAAGGAAGGATCACACTACACAGGAAATATTCAAACTTCAGCCATTTCTTTTGCAATAAATTACCGTGTTTTGGATGCTTTGATCACTAGCGTTTTCCTAGAATATTCATACTATAAGATTGGTTTTACGTATGATGTTAATATTTCTTCTTTAACCCCAACAAGTAAATCACGCGGAGGATTTGAGCTTTCCTTGAGATACGTGCGACCCAATCCATTTTCTAATAACTTCAAATCCTACTATTAGCGAAAAGAAAGTTATTTATTTTCAAAAAGTCACTACTTTAGAAACATGGTGTTCTGGAAGTGGTCCTTATTGGTGTATGTGTTTCTATTTCTTTTTAACAATACATTTGCTCAGTCAAATGAAAAGACACTAAGGAGATTAGATTCAGTGGCATTCAATGCCTTGGAGCATAATGATCCCAATGTACTCTCCGAAGCAAATAGTTTATTGGATGCGTCTTTGAAGGTAAAAAACTCCTTGTATCGCGTTAATGCCTACACTCTTTTAGGAATAATCAACAAAAATAGGGGGTTTTATGTGTCCTCCCTTGACTATTATTTAAAGGCATTAAGTGCAGCTGAGCAGTTAAATGATGTTCCTCGAATTTCTGCTTGTCTCAATAATATCGGGAGCATTTATCAGCTTCAAGGAAAATACAGTGAGGCCATTGACTATTTTAACAGAAGTCTGAAAATAGAAAATGAACTTAATCAACCCCTTCAGAAATCCATTAGGTACTATAACATTGGTGAATGTTATAAAGATGTAGATAGCCTGGATTTGGCTTTAACGTATTTCAATAATTCATTAATTCTGGAGAAAAGAGCGAAAAACAATGAAGGAATTGCATATGCTTTACTTGGTATTGCAGATGTGTACATCAAATTAGATCGTTTAATTGATGTTGAAATTGTTTTTGACGATATTTCAAAAGTAAGTGGTAAAGATAGGATTGAGGAACAAATAATTTTCCGCAAATTAAAAGGAAAGTATTTTAAGGCGAAAAAAGATTATTCGAATGCATTAGAGGAGTTAAAAAAAGGAATTGACCTCTCAAATCGCTATAAAATTAAAACCCATCTTCTGGGTCTGTTAAAAGAAGAAATATCCATTTACAAAATGTTAGGAGATTTTGCTAAAGCAAGCGATAGGTATGAAGAACTCTTGAAATTAACGGAAGAAATGAATAGTCTTCAAGTTAAAAATCAGTTAGATGACTTGAATTACCGTAATGAATTGAATAAGAAACAACTCGAAATAGAGCTAGTTCAGGAAGAAAGAGATCTGGCGATGAAAAATGAACTGTTAGAAAAAGAATTGAGACTTTACAGTCAAAAGGTGAATATTTTCGTGGTTTTTATTCTAATAATAACGATAGTTTTAATAGTATTTGGGATTCGAAAATTAATGCAACTTCAACGATGAGTGTTTCGAAAGGAAATAGCGGTCTAATCTCTTTATTACTAAGTGTATATGTTTGTTTGTGCATCTTTTTCTTAAGGTCTTATAGGTTTGCGGAAGACTTGGACTCTATACTTGTTTTCTTTAGTTTGAATTTGTTGTCAATCTTAATATTGGAATACACTACGTTGCGTGTCCTTACCGGATTATTCGGAAAGCGTAAATCTTACTTGTTGTATGTAGCAACGTCATTTTTTCTGGTCCCAAGCCTAACGACAATGCTACTATTTTTTCTTTTTTCAAAAAATTGGGATAATTGGGTGATTTACCTGTCATCTGTTTTAGTAAGTGTTTTTTTTCCTACACTACTCGCTGTATTGTATTTTCTATTTAAGCAAACGAAAGAACGGATATTACAACTTGAACCCGTTTCCAAACACGATAACAAGAATCAGAAAACGGATAAAATGTTCCAATTGATCAACGAAAACGGAAAAATACTTTTGGACGTGCCAATGGACCACATTATTTGTTATGAAGCCAACGATAATTATGTAATAACGCACTATTTGAATAAAAACAATGACCTTAAGAAATCAATGGATAGAGTATCATTGAAAAAAATTGAGGATATGATAGTTGATGGGGGCGATGATTTTGTAAGAGTACATAAATCGTATATTATTAATAAAATTTTCTTAGAGGAGGTGAAAGGACGTTCACAAGCTTATAAATTAAAGTTACGTCATTTCGATTCACTAGTTCCTGTATCAAGATCATTTGATATAGAACTTCTCGGTAAGTCATAACCGTTGACCAATTTACCTTAACCATTTGCCCCAAATGATTGCTTTACGCAGCATTTACTAGCAAATCACGTAGATT
>JBFHIN010000212.1:0-4144 GCA_041596415.1 Crocinitomicaceae bacterium
CCTTGAGCAAACAGTTCTATAGTGCAAGATATTGCAATACAGCAGCAAAATAATAGTTTTTTCATAGTTATTAGTTTTTTTAGGCTCGCCGAATATAAAACAAAAATTTTAATAATTGTTAATTAAATTACCATTTGTACGTGTGGCTAAAAAATTGGAATCCAATAAATGCTCATTCCATACAATCACAGGGAGGATCGAATTTAACCAGAATGTTTGGGAACTTTTCTTTAAACTGACGTTGAAAAGTGGGGCTGTATTTTACACCTCGAAGATCTAACTGGAGCGGATTTTTAATCTGGTTTAGTTCTTCCGGAAATCCATGCACAGGTGTTTCCCAAAGATCTAGCACTTCAAGTTTAGTGCAATATGCTATACATTTCGGAATTGAATTAAACGCGTTGCGATTTGCAATAAGTTCTTGTAAGTTCTGTAATCTGCATACTTCTATGGGAAAAGTAGCAAATTGATTCTTTCCAATGTTCAGATGTTTTAGTTGTGCAAATTCGCCTATATATTCTGGAAGATCATTCAATTTATTTTTGCTAAGATCCAAACTGACAAGCGACGTGAATTTACAAAGATCATCAGGCAGCTTTTCCAGTTTCATTTTCGAAAGCGTAAGAGCGAACACAGTATCGGGGTCTGCATTTACTACCTCATCCCATTGATACATTTTCATTGTCCCCTGTTGGGCAATGCTAAAGCAACCTACCAGTATGAATATCAGTCCGAATACTATTCTCATCTTCTCTTAATTGCTCGATTAATTGGTCTACTCCAGAAAACTTCTTCTCCTCTCGTATTTTACTCAAGAAGAGTACCGTTATTTTTTCTCCATAAATATCCTTGTCGAAATCTAGAATATGTACTTCAAGATTAGGACGATCTGAAAAATTCATCGTTGGACGAAAACCGATGTTCATCATTCCTATATATTCCTTTTCAGCATAAAGAACTTTAACAGCATAAACGCCGTTTGCAGGTAACAATTTAAAACTGTCAACAGGATCAAGGTTAGCAGTCGGAAAACCTATTGTCCTCCCAAGAGCATTTCCATGCACAACAATACCACTTAGCTCGTATGGCTCACCCAAGTAACTATTGGCAAGCTCGACATTTCCTTCTTTAATTGCTGTTCGAATTTTGGTCGAACTTACGTTTATTTCGTCAATTTCTTGAGCCGGAATTTCAATTACATCAAATGCATAAGTTGACGAAACATCCTTTAAATACTCAATTGTTCCTTCCCTATTCTTACCGAATTGATGATCATAACCTATCACCAATTTTTTAATATTTAGTTTATTTACTAGAAAATCTCTAACGAATTCCAAAGCCGTTAAACGAGAGAACTCGAAGGTAAACGGTATTACGATTACATTTTGCAAACCGAATTTTTCAAGTTTTTGGAGTTTTTCTTGTTGGGTTTGAAGAAGTTTAAGACCATTATCCTCCGGAAAAAGGACCATTCTTGGATGCGGAAAAAAGGTAAAAAGTACCGACTCTCCTCCAATTTTTTCTGCCTCCTTATTAAGTTGCTGAATTATTTTTTGATGACCGATGTGCACACCGTCAAAAGTACCAATGGTTAAAACCGGCGACGAAATTCTGGGTAGATGATCAATGTCGTAGAATACTCTCACTTCTTTTTAAGTAAAATTAATAAATACTTTAACGGTAAAGAAAAAAGGCGGAGAAAAACTCCGCCTTTAAAAATATAACTAAGATGATCTATCTTAATAGGGTCACATTACCATGTCCGCTGTATTGCTCTCCGTTCAGATCAACCAAGGAGTATTTAATAAAATACACACCTTCATCGGCATCTTTTCCATTAATTTTCCCATCCCATTTATTGTTGATCGTAGAAGTTTCAAAAACTAAATTACCCCATCGATTGATCACTATCATTTCCAGTGAAGCAATATTTTGAACATCAATAAAGAACTCGTCATTGACCCCATCCTTATTCGGCGTAAATACGTTCGGAATATGTATAACCGGTGGAGGGAATGGTGTAACTACAATTACTACAGTGTCTGTATTGGCACAAACACCGTTTGAAGCTGTTAGTAATACAGGATATGTACCCACGTTGTTGTACGTATGCGTAGCACCATTCAGGTTGGTTACTGTACTTGTGCTTCCATCACCAAAGCTCCAGCTATAGGTTGTCGCCAATGAAGACCCGTTAGTGAAGTTCACTTGAAGCCCAGGATAGCCAATTGTACTATCTGCAATCACTACCGGTATCGGCTGAGGAAGAACCCCAATAATAACACTATCTTCTTCTACACAACCATTTGCATCGGTTCCAGTCACATAATACGTAATTTGACCCAATGCCGGCACAAAAGGAACACCATTTGTTACAGCTGGCGACCATGAATAGGTCGAGGCGCCAGTTCCCGAAAGCGTCACGCTTGTACCGAAACAAATGGTTTGATTTGCTCCAGCATCTACCACTGGTAATAGATTTACAACTATCTGTGTCGTGGCAGAATTTGAACAGTTATTGACATCTGTATACGAATAAGTTATTGTCTGCGTTCCCACGGTTGGATCAAAGTTGGTTCCTGTAACACCAGTACCAGAGAATGTTCCTCCTGCAGGCGTTCCTGAAAGATTAACAGTTCCATTATCGATACAAAACGGTCCATATGTACCTGAAGTCACAACAGGTATTGGATTTACAGTTACATCCACAGCGTCATTTGCCGTACAACCCCCACTCGCAACGTTAGTAACCGTTAAGGTGTAAGTCGTTGTAATCGGAGCCCCAGTTGCATTTGTGGTGTTAACCGTCGGTTGTGCACTAGTAGGATCGCTCAAACCTGTAGCAGGAGACCAAGAATAAGTCATTCCAGCAACTGCAGGCGTACCAATTTGCGCTGAGCTACCCGAACAAAATGCTCTATCAGGACCTGCGTCAGCAGTCGCTGAACAACATGTATTTGTAAATGAAGTTGAATTAGCATAAGTACACGATGCTGAACCATAAGTAACTGTTGCAGTCAAGGTAAAATTGGTTGATCCAGTAGGAAGACCCGTTACCGCCGGTGTCAAGCTTGTAGATGCATTCGGAATAGTTACACTTGGTGTGGATGTCCAAAGGTAAGAAGTAGAAGCATTGATCACGATTGGCGTGGTAAGTGTTGCTGGAACCGGTACTTGGAAAATTGAAGCTGTTGCCGCAGAACAAGAGTTATCGTTGATCGCTGAGTTGATGGCACCTGAAGTGTACGTCACACTTGTTGGTGAGCCACAAACAGACGTTAAATTCGAGAATGACAAGGTTGCATTCGTCAATGAACCAACGTCTTGACCAATACAGTCATAAATTTGAACTGTCCAGTTTCCTTGTGTTGTATTACAACCGATCAAAGGAGCCCAATTGATCAATGTTCCAACTCCAGCACCGTACCCTCCGTAAGTTCCTGAAAGCGGCGTTGAGGCAGTACATACATTTAATATAGAGGAAGATGTATTCGTAAAGCATAGGTTGTTAACGTTATCCCCGCTGTTACAAGTAGCTCCTTGTCCATTAGCACCTGGGTTAGGCGAAAGCAACACTGTCGGGCTTCCACATGATGGTGGACCTTTTAGATAAAATGCAAGATCCGAAACGTAGGTATGCGTAGCAGAAAAACAAATATTGATTTGCGTTCCGGCATTGATCAACGATTGTGGTGGTGGTGGATTGTAGTAGGTAAAAGATCCATTGACGTTAATTCCACCATTTAATCCAGTTGCATCACATGCAGATGGTGTATTTGCAGTGGTAACATCTCCCGTCATATTCCAAACCCAGGCTACATAACAAGCTACAAGCGCTCCTGCCGCACCGTCATCATAAATTTCCACACGGTAACCGTCGCTGGCCAAATTATTGACCGTCGAACTAACACCAGTCTGAGTAGTATAGCTTGTCCAAGATGAGTTGGTTTGATTGTGATAAAACCACCTAAATGTAAATGGCCCCACTCCGGATGGAGACACAGCTGTTAAACTTGCAGGTGTAGAGGATAATCCGTTACCACACCAAATATAAATTGGATCATTCGGTGATGCATCTGTATAAGCTGTTGTCGAAGATCCTGAATTCCCATTTGGTGTGATTTGTCCGAAAGAAATAGAGACG
>JBFHIN010000213.1:0-4144 GCA_041596415.1 Crocinitomicaceae bacterium
TATTATCCCCGCTTTTTCAAAAGCAATTTTATCCAGGGTATCACCTAAAAATTGCGTGTGTTCCAACGAGATATTCGTAATAACAGATAGTATTGGATCGACGATATTGGTAGCATCTAAACGACCTCCAAGGCCTGTTTCTAGTACAACAATATCACATTTTTGCGTATTAAAGTAGGATAGAGCCATGGCAAAAGACACTTCAAAAAATGAAGGCGAGAAGTCAAGTTCCTGATTCAAAATGGAATTACAAAATTGGAGAACTTCATTTTCAGGGATCATTGCACCGTTAACTCGAATTCTTTCCCTGAAATCAACAATGTGAGGAGAACTGAATAGTCCTGTCTTGTAGCCATTCTCCGTTAATATTGACGCTAACATGGCACAAGTTGAACCCTTACCGTTGGTACCGGCCACATGAACAAAATTTAACTGTTGTTCAGGATTCCCAAGAAGTTCAACAAGTTTTCTGGTATTGTCCAGCGTTGGTTTTAAGGCCTTCGCACCGAGATTTTGATAGGAAGGGAATTGAGAAAAAAGCCAATCTGTTGCTTCCTTATACGATTTAAGTTGCATTGATTCTTACAGTAAGAAATACGGACACTAACCCAGCTCCGGGATCTTTGTTGTATTTTACTTGGCTCTTAACAGCGGCTATCACTTGATTTATGATACGTTGATCCGTAGTTGTGGTTTTTGAAGTACTCACAGCGGAAACTACGTTACCATCAGCATTAACAGTTAGCTTTAAGTAGATAGTAACATTAACATTTGTTTCAATGTGCTCAACGTGTGGATCATTCAAACGTGTTCTCCCGTCGCCATTGCCACTTCCGCCTGGTCCTGTACCAGATGATCCGGCATCTTGTCCAAAAGGACCAGTTCCTCCTCCTGTATTATTGCTGTTACCTCCGGTTGCAAATGGATTGTTGGATTGCGTGGTAGTAGTGGGTGTATTTTGCGAATTTGGACTATTAGTATGACTTCCCTTACCTGTGTTGGTTTGAGTTTTTGGATTAGTGGGTTTTGTTAAAATTTGCTGTGTTTGTGGAGTTGGAGGGGCAATCTTATCATCTGATGGTTCACCACCACCTGCACCACCTGTTTCCACCTTTAAATTTTTAAGCACAACTTCTTCAATTACCGTCTCAGCTTTCATTATGAAATCCTTAGGGGGTGGATCCGCCATTTGGAAAGTCTTTAAGAAAAGGTAAAGTATTACCAGTGCAACAACAAACAACGCTGAAGCAATTCCGATTCTTTTGTCTCTTATGTCTACTACTGGTAATGCTGCCATAATATTGTTATTTATCGTACGCTAAAACAGGATCCCATGAATTAGCTTGTGCTAATGCAAGAATATTGAAAACTGCTTCATAGTTTGCATTACGATGTCCGGCGATTTTTAGTTTCAATTCACCGGAATTTTCTACTGCAGAAGCCGCTAATTCTCTTATTTCATCCAATTCCATTGGCTTTTCCAAATCTCCTCCTGGTAAAACCACATAACGATTATCTTCCGTAATTATTACAGTTGCTGTCACAGGATCCTGAACCGGAGGTAAATTCTCCTTAGCTTCAGGCAGGTCGATAGGTGTTTGATTATTAGACATCAAACTCATGATAATAAAGAAAATGAGTAAGAGGAAGACCAAATCGGTCATCGAAGCCATTCCTCCCTCGATCTTTACTTTACTGCTTGAACTGAAATTCATGGCCTATCTTATTTACTTGGTGAATTCAAAAGATCCATAAATTCAAGTGCTGCATTTTCCATTTGGTATACAACTTTACCGATCTTTCCAACTAAATAATTGTACCCCATAAAGGAGACAATACCAACGATCAAACCTCCAACTGTAGTTACCATGGCAGTCATAATCCCCGGTGCAATAATTTTCAATTCAAGTGAAGTAGCATTTTGAAGATCTATGAAAACGACCACCATACCAATTGTAGTTCCAAGAAATCCAATCATAGGTGCTGCTCCTGCCGCAGTAGCTAAAAAACTCAATCGTTGTTCTAAACGAAGGATTTCGAACTTACCTGTGTTTTCGATAGTCAAAGCAATACTTTCATTTTTTGCACCAATACGAGAAATACCTTTTGCAAGCATGATAGCAATTGGGCTCGTAGAAGTTGCACAGATAGCCTTTGCCTCGTCAATACGCCCGTTAGATAAACTAGTTTTTATTCGGTCTAAAAATCCACGTTCTTCTTTGGACGCTTTTTTAAGAGCAAGGTAACGCTCGACAAAAACGAAAATGGCGTAACCGAACATCAGCAAAAGGATGATGTTAATTATCCATCCTATTCCTTTGTTTGATTGAGCGATGATATCCCAAAGAGGGACGTCTTTAACACCTGTTGCTGGAGCGTCCGCCGTAGCGATTTGTAATAAAAAAAGAAGATTCATGGTCGATAAATTAAATTGAGTTAAAGTTTAGAGTAATAAGAATAATCCGATGCCCGCAAAATAGCCTAACGCAGCAAGGATTGAAATATTTTTTAAGTACCAGAAAAAGGAAATCTTTTCCATTCCCATAGCAACTACACCGGCAGCTGAACCAATGATCAACATTGAGCCACCTGTTCCTGCGGCATAAGCTATAAAATGCCAAACACCGGCATCCATGCCTTCTTGGAACATTCCCATTGAGGCTGCAACTAATGGAACATTGTCTATGATTGCCGATCCAATACCCAATAAAGAGACAAATAAGTTTTCTGAAATATGAGCGTTGACATTTTGTCCAAATGTGAAGATCATACCTAAAGATTCAAGTGCAGCCACCGTCATTAATATTCCTAAAAAGAATAAAATACTAGGCATTTCGATCTTAGTCAAGGCCTTAAAAGTTGGACCGTGCACATGTTCATGATCTTCAACGGTGGTTAATGAGAACTTCCTGTTACTTAAGACTTCAGCAATAAGTGACACTACTCCCAAAGATAACATCATGCCAATGTAAGGAGGTAAATGTGTTACAGTTTTGAATATTGGCACAAAAACAATCATAGTAAGACCTACTAAAAGCATGGTGGTACCGTATTTGCTGATTCGCTCTTCTTTTTCTTCTCCTCCGATTTCACCTTTGAATATAGGTAAGAAACTTGCAATAAATGTAGGGATAATCATACATACTAGCGATGGAGCTAACAAGTGCTCAATTAATTTCATGGCAGACACCTTGTTGCCCATCCAAAGCATCGTCGTTGTAACGTCACCAATCGGAGACCAGGCACCACCTGCATTTGCTGCTATAATAATCATACCTGCGTACCACATTCTCAAGTTGTTATCTGAAATGAATTTTCTTAAGATCGTTATTAATACTATAGTAGCTGTAAGGTTATCAATAATTGCTGATAAGATGAAACCTAATACACAAACGATCCACAATAAGGTAGCCTTATTCTTGGTCTTTATGATACGTTTTATCGTTTGGAAACCATTGAAGTGGTCAATTATCTCTACGATGGTCATAGCACCTACAAGGAAAATCAGAATTTCTGCAGTTTTACCAAAATGATGCAGTAAAGTGCCCTCCATCAAATGGAGTTTTTCTTCGTGATTCATGAGTGTGATATTCATCAATTCACTATTGTGAGAATCAAACCAAGATGTGAAATTGTCTAAACCAAAAGCAACTCCGGCCCATGCCAATGCCATCATGATGAGTGCAGGAATAAGCTTATCAATTTTAATTGTATGCTCAATAGTAATAAGTAAATATCCTAGGATAAAAACAGAGATAATAAATAGTTCCACAGTATAGAATTTAATTTGTATTAGGCGCAAAAATACTAATTCTATCTATTTTTTAACAGCTAGATAAGATTTTAAACTAACAAAGAGATGTTATTATATCAATTTACTAGGAATAAAAATCCTATACCGGTAACATAACCTAATGCTGCCAACAATGAAATGTTCTTCAGATACCAAAAGAAACTTATTTTTTCCATTCCCATTGCAACAACACCTGCGGCAGATCCAATTATTAACATGCTTCCACCGGTTCCAGCAGCATAAGCCAGTTGATGCCACACCATTGCATCCTGACCTTCTTGAAACATTCCAATACTTGCCGCTACGAGCGGTACATTATCAATAATTGCAGAACCGACTCCCATAAGAGAA
>JBFHIN010000214.1:0-4135 GCA_041596415.1 Crocinitomicaceae bacterium
CGCCGAAATAGGACGATCGGGATGCCATTTTTCAATATGGATCAAATCTTCATCGAAGATGATTCCCAGATCAAAATTGGAAAGTCTGTACTCTCCTGAACTGTATATAGTAAGAATTTTATCGTCTCCTTTAAATGAACCCAGGAATTTACCTCTTCCTTCGTCATTCAAACGACCAACTACGGTGTCAAACCAGATTTTTCTTGCAGCCAGAGTTGATCCCCCAACCTCTTTTTGAACAATCTTCTGTATGATTTCTTTGGTAACTCGATTTCCTGCCGAATTTCGGCCCTTGATCAAAAGATCTCCAAGATCGATATCAAAACGCAGGCGCTTTAAATGTGGACGCGGGCGTAGCATAACGGTCACTACTTCTCGTTCACCGTTGGGATGAACGGAGAAATACAACATTTTAGATCCTTTGGTTCCTTTGGTCAGATCATATTCTGTATCGCGCGTTATCGAATTCACATAAAAACGCTTCATCATAGCCGGACCTCCAACACCATCCTGATAGATCAGATGATAGATCGTTCGTTTGTCACCTTTTTTCCAAACATCGGCATGAACGATGCCTTTACCGACAAATTTTTTATCAGCAACCTTGGTGATCATCATTTTTCCTGAAGCAAAGAAGATGATAACATCGTCTATTTCCGAACAATCATTTACCGGCTCCGACTTTTTCAAACCGTATCCGATGAAACCTTCTTCGTAGTCGACATATAATTTTTTATTTGCGATAATCACTTTGGTCGCGTTGATCGTATCAAACACTTTGATCTCTGTTTTTCGCTCTCTTCCCGCACCAAAGCGTTTTTTCAAATCCTTGAAATAATCAATCGCGTATTCGATCAAATTCGCCAATTTCTTTTTCACCTCAGCGATCTCTTCCTCGATCTTCAATAAATTTTCATCCGCTTTATCGGAATCAAAACGCGTAATTCGGATCATTGGAATCTGGGTCAATTTGGCCAGATCTTCGTCCGTAATTTCTCTTATAAATTGCTTTTTGAACTTCTCGAATGCTTTATATAAATACGCATATAAGCTTTCACGGTCCTGGTACAACTTGAAATCGATGTACATCTCTTCACGAATGAAGATCTTTTCCAAGGTAGAAAAATGCCAACTCCTTTCTAATTCATCCAGCTTTATCTCTAGCTCACGCTTCAATAAATAAACCGTATTGTCCGTATTATTTCTTAATATCTCAGAAACACCCAAAAAACGAGGTGTGTCCTTATCCACGATAGATGAATTGGGAGAGATCGACACTTCACAATCTGTAAACGCATACAACGCATCAAGCGTTTTATCCGGTGAAACACCCGGGGCAAGATGAATGATAATCTCAGCAATTGCTGCAGTATTATCCTCAATTTTCTTAACCTTGATCTTTCCCTTATCGTTTGCCTTAATAATGGATTCGATCAATGAACTTGTGGTTGTTCCGTAAGGAATTTCATTGATCACCAAGGTTTTATTGTCCATTTTACGGATACGTGCACGAACTCTTACCTTTCCACCTCTTAATCCATCATTGTAGTTGGAAAAATCTGCCATTCCTCCATTTGGAAAATCAGGCAATAACTCCACTTTTTTACCACGCAAGTGATTAATAGACTGATCAATCAACTCAATGAAATTGTGCGGCAAAAATTTACAGGCCAGACCAACGGCAATCCCTTCTCCTCCTTGTGCCAAAAGCAAGGGGAATTTTACGGGAAGAAATTCAGGTTCTTTATTACGACCATCATAACTAAGTAGCCAGTTGGTTGTTTTTGGGTTAAATACAACATGCGAAGCAAACTTGGATAATCTAGCTTCAATATAACGTGGTGCTGCAGCGCCGTCACCTGTAAGTGTATTTCCCCAGTTTCCCTGACAATCGATCAACAAATCCTTTTGACCTAATTGTACCAATGCATCTCCAATCGAAGCATCACCGTGAGGGTGATATTTCATGGTATTTCCGATGATGTTCGCCACCTTATTGTAACGACCGTCATCCATTTCTTTCATGGAATGCAAAATTCTTCGTTGTACAGGTTTCAAACCATCAAACAAAGCTGGTACAGCTCTTTCCAGGATTACATAACTCGCATAATCCAAGAACCAATTTTCATATAAACCACTGACAGGAATGATCTTCTCGTCTACAATTTTGTGCTCAAATGCATTCGATTCTTGCCCTCCGTCTAGATCTTCTATTTCGTCCTCTGCCATATCTTATGATGCAATTTCAAGTTTTTCTTCACTATTGCTCTGCTCTTCAGCAAGATCTTTCTCCACTCTCAAATTATCGATAATGAATTCTTGTCTTTCCTGCGTATTCTTACCCATATAATAAGAAAGAATAGAGTCTATCGATGCGTCTTTGGTAAGCAACACAGGTTCCAAACGTATGTCTTCTCCAATAAAATACTTGAATTCATCCGGCGAGATCTCACCTAATCCTTTGAATCGTGTGATCTCAGGGTTTTTACCTAATTCAGCTATAGCATCTCTTCGCTCCTCCTCGGAATAACAATAGATCGTCTTCTTTTTATTTCTTACCCTGAATAAAGGCGTCTGAAGTACATAGACGTGATTTCTTTTTACCAGATCAGGAAAGAATTGTAAAAAGAAGGTCAACAACAACATTCGAATGTGCATACCATCAACGTCGGCATCGGTTGCAATAACGATCTTGTTATATCTCAAGTTATCCATGTCTTCTTCGATATCCAAAGCAGCCTGGATCAGGTTAAATTCCTCATTCTCGTAAACGATCTTCTTAGTCAAACCGTAACAGTTCAGCGGCTTACCACGCAATGAAAATACGGCTTGCGTGCCAACGTCCCTCGATTTTGTGATGGATCCACTTGCAGAATCACCCTCAGTTATAAACAAGGTCGTATGCTCTCTTCGTTCGTCTTTCGCATCGGTTAAATGCACACGGCAATCTCTTAATTTCTTATTGTGTAGATTAGCTTTTTTCGCTCTATCTCTGGCAATTTTACGAATTCCTGACAACTCCTTACGCTCACGCTCCGACTGCTTGATTTTCTTTTCGATGATCTCCGCAGTATCCGGATTACGGTGCAAATAATTATCGAGTTTTTCTTTTAAAAAATCATTGACAAATGCACGCATTGATTTCCCTTCCGGTTCAATCTCCTGTGAACCCAATTTGGTCTTGGTTTGAGATTCAAACACCGGCTCGATCACCTTAACGGCAATTGCAGCTACAATGGATTGACGAATATCCGAAGCCTCGTAGTTCTTATTGTAAAAATCGCGGATCACTTTGGCAACTGACTCACGGAAAGCACTTTGATGTGTTCCGCCTTGTGTAGTGTGCTGGCCATTCACGAAGGAATAATAATCTTCGCCATAGGTGCGTCCGTGCGTAAATGCCACTTCAATATCTTCACCTTCCAAATGAATGATAGGATATAGCGGATCGCCATCCATATTATTTTCAAGCAAATCTTTCAGCCCTTCTTTTGATTGGTATTTCTCTCCATTAAAATGAATTGAAAGTCCGCGATTCAAATAACAGTAATTCCAGATCATCTTCTCCAGATAAGCTGTCTTAAATGCGAAATTCTTGAAAATATTCTTGTCTGGAATAAACTCTACATATGTACCATTTTGTTCGTTGGTCTTTTCCAATTTCTTGTCTTCGATCAACTCACCACGCTCAAAAGTTGCTTCTTTCTTTTCTCCATCCCTTACAGAATATACCATAAAATGTGAAGACAAGGCATTCACTGCCTTTGTACCGACACCGTTTAATCCCACTGACTTCTTGAAGGCTTTTGAGTCGTACTTTCCTCCGGTATTGATTTGGGAGACACAATCGATGACTTTTCCCAATGGAATTCCTCGACCATAATCACGCACCACTACTTTCCCCTCCTTTACACTTATATCAATGCGTTTACCATTACCCATGACAAACTCATCGATACAGTTATCCATCACTTCCTTGGCAAGAATATAGATCCCATCGTCGGCAGCAGCACCATCGCCAAGTTTCCCAATATACATACCGGGACGCAAGCGAATATGCTCCTTCCAATCCAGCGAACGAATATTCTCTTCAGTGTATTGATTTTCTGCCATTTCCCTTTTATTTCAACTAACC